>NZ_CAWMRY010000002.1:0-261009 GCF_963870295.1 Aeromonas sp. ANP5
TTTAGTTGACCACTACACACCGCATTCACTTGCCCATAGCCAACCCCGCCACGATTAAGGTGATAGGGAAGCACACTGGGTTTGATGGTGAGTGATGTCCCTTCGTGATCGGCCATCTCCAGTTGCAAGGCGCCACTTTGCAAGGCTGGCACCGAGACCAGATGGCGACCGGGTCCCAGAGTCTGTAGGCTGCCGTGATCATCGCTGACCTGGATACGTGCCGCCTCATCGTCGGCGTCGATATCGAGGATCATCGCAGCCTCATTGCCCATACCGCCCATCTCTCGAGAACCGAGCGCCAGCTCCCCCTCCCGCCCCAGTGCCACTAAGCTCTCCAGATTGATACCGCCAGTCACCTGTTCGTTATAGGAGGAGTGCTGGGCAAACAGGTCTCCCCCCAGCCAGGGCGATGCAAAACGGCCATAGCCTGACAGACCGGTGCCATAGCTGTCGTAGGTGCTGCCGACGCTGACCTGGCGAAGCGGCCCCCAGTCTACCTCCTGCTGATAATTGAGATAGGCGCTGCGCTGGGCACCGCCCGAGCGGGAGGTATTGCTGCCCAGCCCCAACGACAACTGGCGATCCTGTCCGCCCAGGTTGATGGTCAGACTGAGGGTGCTGCCGCGATCCCGCTGCTGCGCCGTGCTCTCACTGCCGGGACGATCGAACAGGGTCACCCCCCAGGTCACCCAGCGCCCCCACAGCCGATCGCTATAGTGCCACCCCACATCAGCGCCATTACCACGACCAGACTGGTGAGAAACATAGAGACCGAGGGAGCCCCACTTTTCCAGCGACTGCTGCAGTGACAGGCTGGACACCGCACTTGCTTCCCCCTGCTTGCGCAGATTGCGCGAATGGCTGGCCACCAGACTGCTGTTACCATGCCAGTAGATCCCCTGCAAATCGTAACCCCACCCGATGCCAACACTCTGGTTGAGGGAGGCAAAGCCGTGGAGCTGACTGGTCGCCTCCCAATCAAGCGAGAGGGCGTGCTGGGGCCGTCTGTCCACATATTGGCTACCTGCGCCCACTACCAACGAGGGAAGCAGCAGGTGGTTCACCGCTACGCCGCCACTGGCCCCTTCCAGCTCACTGTCTCCTTGCCGCACCAGCCAGCGGGTCTGGCGTCCGGCAAACAGGTTGAAGCGCCACGGCTCCTCCGGCGTCTGCCAGTTGGAGGGTTTGTAGATCATCTCGCGCCAACGGCGGGTCTCCTGACCATCCTCCAGCAACCGCAGCTCTACCTCGTAGATACCGCCGGGCAGCGATCGAGTATCAAGTGCCTGCAAACCGGATACGACCGGCTGGGACTGGATCAGGTTGCCATCACGATAGATCTCCACCATGCCCGGCCGGGCCGGTGCCACCTGGATCGGCGCCAGACTGGGCACCCCGCGCTCCCGGCGCAGCAGATCCGAACTGCCCCACATCATCCCGAGCACTGTGGGGGTAGCGCCACTGTAGTAGTTCGGCTGACGCACCAACCCCTGCGCCGAGGGAAAGAAGAAACCAAGGCGATAAAAATTGGCCTCATGGAGCCGCTCGCCATAAAGCTGAGCCAGGCCGACTTCACTCGATTGCCCCTCCTGCCAGGTGGCATCCCCCTCCATAAAGGGGGTCCACTGCCCCCAGCTGCCCTCCAGCTGCAGGTTGTAGTGACCGTTGCGCTGGGTGCCCTGCACCAGGTTCAGCTGGTTCTGGATCAGCAACCCCTTGCTCTCTTGAGGCAATGTCATAAAGCGCTGCTCCCGCGCCTCCTGCTCTACCTCACCGGTCAGTACCGAGAGCTGGGACTCCTCCAGACTATATTGCAATCCCACGATGCCTTCGGGACAGGCACGGCTGCACTCGCCGAGCGGCAGGTGCGATCCCAACCTGGTCAGCCAGCGTTCACGCGCCCCCTTGTCAAACTCGCTCTCCTGCACATCCACCAGTGAAAGCAGCTGTACCGAGTTATCCCGCCCGAGCAGCACTTCCCCATCCCCCAGCAGGCGATCGTCGACGGTCACCCGCACCATCAGGGGGACGCCAAAAAAGTGTTCTTCAAACCCTTCTGGCAACTGCCTTGCCTGTTGCAGCAGTTCCGGATCTGCTGCTGCCTGCGGTGCTGAGAGCAACAGCCCGAGCAATAGAAGAAGAGAGCGAACCATGGTGTGCAACCTACATAACAAGGGGCTTGATAGCCCCTTGCAATATTAAGAATCAGAGAGGAGATGGGGCTTCGGACTCAAACATCATGCTGACAATCCCCTGATAGTTACCAGGCTTGTAGCCATCTACTGGCGCCGCAGCGGCAGTAATCTCCAGGTCGACCTGTTTACCTGCATTAGCGTCAGCAAGATTCACTAACTCGGCAGATGTGGTTGTCAACTCGGTCCCGGCGACCTTGACATTTAGGTCAATATTATCCTTACCACTCACTAATTTGGGGGGATAGACCAGATAACCCCTGATGGGACCAATGGTGCTCTTCACCTCCAACTGCTTGACCAGTGGCTCCAACCTCTGGCTAAAAGAGTTGAATTCGAGCAGCTGCGGGGTATTCATCCAGAATCCCACAGGCTGCACATAGAAACGCTCGGTCGGGATCTGCGCCGTCACCGTCACCGTATGCTCGATGCGCTCGGCTGCCATCAGCGATCCGCTCGCCAGCAACAGGGCGGGAAAAAGCGATAACATCTTCATAGCCACTCCTTAAGGTGTGATTGTCGTTCTTGTGACATATCGGGATTCAGAGCTTGAACTCCCTGAATGCCGATTTTTTCCCTTCGATCAGTTCAAAACGAACCAATCGGGTTGCCTCTTGACTGACCCGCTTTTTAACGCCGGGCAGCAGATGCATCTTCTCCGGTTGACTGCATGACCTCTCTTTTTTGTCACACAGCTCCAGATAATCGAGAATAACGGTGGCATTGCCCCGGTTCTCCACATAGAGAACACCGTTTTCACGCTCAATCCGGGTGTCATAACGGGTCTCTTTAGGAGCCACAAACAGAATGGTGCCAAAACCGGTCATGATGTTGACCCCGGCGCTAATTTGCTGCTGTGGTGGCAATTCGGTTATTTCATCATCCTGTGGTTTGACCGGCACAAAACGCACCCGAAAATAACGCTCGCGCTCCCTCTCCCCCATATAAATAAAACGGGTTGCCTGGATGCCACCTGCTGGAATAATCAACCGTGATGGACTTGTCACCAGCTGGCGAACGCCCTCCTCCGGTAACTCCCGCTCCTTCGGCACGCCATCGGTACCATATATAATTTCAGCCAAGGTTATTTTGACAAATGCCGTCTCATCACCAAGATTTCTAACCCGCTTGAGCAGCGTAGTTTTTTCTGCCGACATATAATCATATAAGGTGCCAACGCTAATATCCGGCGACGCCAAGGCATTGCTGCTGAATATAATCAGCAACACAGCAAAAATCTTATCCATGAATAATAATCACGCTGTAAAAACGATAGAGAGTGGTGCCTTCATTGCAGGCTCCACAAAAATGTATGACTTCCATATATGTAAATCGCCCAGTGATAATATTTTCTCGGCGATTCGTCATTGAGGCCAGTCTAGATAATCCACACAGCGAACTTAATCGGAATAATCTGATACTGCCAAAGTATTTTTTCTGCAAACAATCAGACAATTCCTACAGCCAGCTTTCAACATCCCCCCCTATTATTCGAAATCATCTCAGTCAGCAGGGAAGTGACATGTTTGCGTTTAAAGAAGAGTTTCCGGTCGGTGACGTGGCATCCCTGACGACAGCGGACATTGCCGTGCCCTTTTATCAGCCAATCGTTGACCGGGATCGCCAGATCATCGGCTTTGAGGCGCTGGCCAGACGCTGGGAACCCCACCAGCAGCGCTATCAGGGAATAGACTTTCCCTCTCTCAGCGATGAGGAGTCCCTGCATGTGGATATCGTTATGCTCAGAGCCATTTGGCGTGATCTGACCGCGCTGGCACGCCATGCTCCTTGCTCCCTCTCGATAAACCTCAACCCCGCTTTTGAGAGCCCTACATATAAGAACCTGCTGTTGCTCACTCTCTTGCAGGCCCGCAAGCTGGATATCGCAATCTGGTTCGAGGTGGTGGAGTACGCCCCGCTAGAGCGCAAGGAGTTGGCCCTGATCGAGGTACTGCGCAGCCACGGTGCCCATATCGCCTGCGATGACTTTGGCACCCAGGAGTGCAATTTTCAGCGAGTGATGGCGCTCCCCTACGAGGTCATCAAGCTGGATCGCTCTCTGTTGCTGCAAGCGACCAGGAGTAGCCATGCCTTGCGCATGCTGACCGGACTGGTGGAGTACCTGCAGCGACTCGGCATGAAGGTGGTGTGCGAAGGGGTGGAAAACCAGACCCATATCGAGATTGCCGATCAGCTCGGCTGTGACTATCAACAGGGTTACGTCTACGCCATGCCCGCCCCCCTCTCCCGTTGGGCCTGAGCGGCGGTTTCATTTCGGCATCCTGTCGGCTCGCGCAGCCAACAATCTCCTGCCAAATTGCATGATGACGTGGGGGCGAGTACAATCTCGCACCCCGAATATCCGGCGCATCTTCTTTAGATAGCCCCGGATATGCCGTCATCGGGTCGCGCTGCATTGAGCCTCCTCTCGGAGGGCATCTTGCACCGCAGCTCAACCACTACGATGCCATCAGGTGGCATCGTCCTGATTTGCAATCAGATATAAAGAGTCCGCCATGTTTAAACCAGAATTGCTCTCCCCCGCAGGTTCCCTCAAGAACATGCGTTACGCCTATGCCTATGGCGCTGATGCCGTCTATGCCGGTCAGCCCCGCTACAGCCTGCGGGTGCGCAACAACGAATTCGATCACGAAAACCTGCAGCTGGGCATCAACGAAGCCCATGCGCTGGGCAAGCAGTTCTATGTGGTGGCCAACATCCAGCCCCACAACTCCAAGCTCAAGACCTTTATCCGCGACATGCGCCCCGTGGTGGAGATGAAGCCCGATGCGCTGATCATGTCCGACCCCGGTCTTATCATGATGATGCGTGAAGCCTTCCCGGATATGCCCATTCACCTCTCGGTGCAGGCCAACGCGGTCAACTGGGCCACGGTGAAGTTCTGGCATCAAATGGGCCTGACCCGCGCCATCCTCTCCCGCGAGCTGTCGCTGGACGAGATCGAAGAGATCCGCATGCAGGTACCGGAGATGGAGCTGGAAGTGTTCGTTCACGGCGCGCTGTGCATGGCCTACTCCGGCCGCTGCCTGCTCTCCGGCTATATCAACAAGCGTGACCCCAACCAGGGCACCTGCACCAACTCCTGCCGCTGGGAGTACAAGGTGCACGAAGGTAAAGAAGATGACGTGGGCCAGATCGTCCACCGTCAGGAGCCCATCGCAGTGCGTCCGGACAACACGCTAGGCCTTGGCAAACCGACCGATGCGCTGGTGCTGCTGGAAGAGTCCAACCGCCCGGGCGAGTACATGAGCGCGTTCGAAGACGAACACGGCACCTACATCATGAACTCCAAGGACTTGCGCGCGGTCGAGCACGTCGAGCGACTGACCAAGATGGGCGTTCACTCCCTGAAAATCGAAGGGCGCACCAAATCCTTCTACTACTGCGCCCGTACCGCTCAGGTTTACCGCAAGGCCATCGACGATGCGGTGGCGGGTCGTCCGTTCGATCGCAGTCTGATGGGCACCCTCGAAAATCTGGCCCACCGCGGCTACACCGAGGGCTTCCTGCGCCGTCACAACCACAGCGAATACCAGAACTACGACTACGGCTACTCCGTCTCCGACACCCAGCAGTTTGTCGGCGAGATCACCGGTCGCAAAGGTGACATGGTCGAGGTCGAGGTGAAGAACAAGTTCCTGGTGGGCAACAACCTGGAGCTGATGACCCCGCAGGGCAACGTCCGTTTCAATCTGGAGCAGATGGAGAACCGCAAAGGGGAGCTTATCGACACCGCGCCGGGCAACGGTCACGTGGTCTATGTGCCGGTCCCGAAAGATCTGGATGTGAACTACGGCATTTTGCTGCGCAATCTGGGCGACAGCCAGGATACCCGCAACCCGCACACGGCGGCCTGAAATGGCGCTGCTCATCACCGACAAGTGCATCAACTGTGACATGTGCGATCCCGAGTGCCCCAACCAGGCTATCAGCCTGGGTGAGGAGATCTACGAGATCGACCCCAGTCGCTGCACCGAGTGCGTCGGTCACTATGAGAAGCCGACCTGCATCAGTGTCTGCCCTATCGACTGCATCATCTGGGATCCCGCTCATGTGGAGACCGAAGATCAGCTGATGGAGAAGTTTGTACGGATGCACAGGCAATAAAACGAAAAAAGGCCGAGCAATCGGCCTTTTTTGATCCTGCGTGCAGCGGCTGGCCATCACTTGCCGACCAGCCGGATCAGTTTGTCCAGCTCACGCTGGGCCTCCAGCATCCGGGTCTGGGACTCCTCCAGCCTGGCCTGCCGCTTGGCAATCTTCTCCGGTTTGCCACTGACTCTCGCCTCCTGCAGCTCGAGCAGGCGCTCGTCCACCTCGCCGCGCAGTTTGTTAACCCGCTCTTTCTGCTCCTTAAGCAGACCTTCATCGGTACAGTTGGCCTTGATATTGCGCGCGGCCTGTTCCAGTCCGGCAATCTGTCCGGCGTTCTTGTGTTCTTTGGCAAACACCAGCTGGTCGTTGACGGCCTGCAGACGGGCCTTGCAGCCGACCGCCTCACTGCCAAAGGCCTGACCCGCCAACAGCAGCAAGCCGGCTCCCAATACTTTCCACATCTCGATTCATCCGGTCTTGTTTGCGAGCTGACCATAAAAACCTCGATCGGCAGCAGGGTCAAGCAAGCGGGAAAAAGGTGCGGCAGAAGTTGTGCAACATCACGCAATTGGCACCCTGTTGGTTCTACAATGGCGCTCTTTCCAATCGGGAGTCTGTTATGAATCAACAAATTGTGGTCATTGCCAACGGTGCCCCCTATGGCAGCGAATCCCTGTTCAACGCCTTGCGTCTCACTATCGCCCTCAAGGAGCAGGGTGGAGCCAGCCTCAAGCTGTTCCTGATGTCCGATGCGGTGAGTGCAGCACTGGCCGGTCAGGCTCCGGCCGAAGGGTACAACCTGCGCCAGATGCTGGAGATCCTGCTGGCACAGGGCGTCACCATTCGCCTGTGCAAGACCTGCACCGATGCCCGTGGCATTACCGCCCTGCCGCTGATCGAGGGCATTGAGGTCGGCAACCTGCCGATGCTGGCCCAATGGACCCTGGCTGCCGACAAGGTGCTGACCTTCTGATCACCCCCTCCGGATCTCTTGCCCCTTTAGCTCTCATCTGACCCTCAATGGCCCCCGCCATACGGGGGCATTGCGCACGCCGCCAGCCTCACTGACTACACTATCAGTTGCCACGCCAGCTTGTTTGTCCCACCTCACGGACAGCGTAACGCCCAGTAATAAACCGAGGACGACGATGAATCCGACCGAACAGACCCTGCTTGAGCAGATGAGGATCACCGACTTCGAGATTGCCCATCGCAAGGAGTTATTGCTGCTCAATGAGCAGGATGTGGCACGGCTGGCAAGTTATTGCAGCAAAATAGAACCACGGATCGACGCCCTGGTGGATCGCTTCTACCAGCAGCAGACAGCCATCACCGAAATCGCCCTGTTGATCGGGGATGCTGATACCCTCATACGGTTGCGCACCGCGCAACGGCGCTATGTGCTCGATCTCTTCAGCGGCCATTACGATCTGGAGTACGTCAACAACCGGCTGCGGATCGGGCTGGTTCACAAGCGGATCGGGGTCGAACCCAAGCTCTATCTGGCCGCCATCAACACCCTCAAAGCCCTGCTGATCGAGGATATGTTCGAGCAGATCCACGATGAACCGGAGCGCCTCGTCATGCTGGCCGCACTGGACAAACTCTTTCTGTTCGACATCACTCTGGTCTTCGAAACCTACATTCGCAGTCTGGTGTCGGAAATAGAGTCATCCAGAGAGAAGTCGGAGAACTATGCCAAGAGTCTGGAGCAGAAAGTACGCGAGCGTACCAAACAACTGGAGGAGCTGAACCGCACCGATGCCCTGACCGGATTGCTCAACGTTCGCCACCTCAACGAGCTGTTGCTGCTAAGCCTGCGCACCTGTCAGCGCCGTGCCGAACCCATGGCCATCGCCTATCTCGATATCGACAACTTCAAGCAAATCAACGATACCGAAGGTCACCAGCGCGGAGACGAGATCCTGCGCATCGTCGGCAACTGCATCCGTCAGGTATTTCGCGCCGAAGACTGCTGCTTTCGTTATGGCGGAGATGAGTTCTGCCTGATCCTGCCCAACTGCAACGAGAGTCAGGCGCGGGATATCTATCTCAAACGATTGATCAACACCGTCAAGGAGCAGCTGGGCGATCTCACTCTCAGTATCGGCATAGTGCAGACCGGGCCGGAGCACTACGACGACGGGCTAAACCTGATCCGCCTCGCCGACGAGAGGATGTACGCAGCCAAGAAGGCGCTCAAAGAGAAGACGCCGGGTAGCACTCACTGAACATTCAGCATCAAGGATCCCTGCGTTAACCGGGTCAGTTCCGCTCAACCACAGACGTGGCCGCAGCGGGACGCTGTACTCTGGCCCCCCACTCATAAAGCGCAAAAATCGCCACACAGAGCAGCGCCATCAGCACATAGAGCAACTGCCCGCTCCACTGCTCGAGGATCCAGCCTCCCAGCAGGGCACCGGCGGCCCCTCCCAACCCGGCCAGTGCGCTGGCACCAAAGTAGCTCCCCTTGAGGTGGGTGGGAGCCATCTGGTCGATCAGCACGTTGAGCAGGGGGAACAGGATGGTCTCGCCGATGCTGAGCAGCAGCACGGCGCCAAACCAGTGGCTGCGCACCATCGGGTCCCCCAGCGCGAAGAGCAGCTGGGCCGCCAGAAAGAGCGCCATGCCGATATGAAGCCGAACCCGCACCGGCCAGCGTGACAACAAGCGCAGCAGCGGAAACTGCAGCAGCACCACGGTCAGGGCGTTGGTCGCCACCAGCAGGGCAACCAGCTCGGCCACCTGCGGCATACCGGCCCGGGTCAGGTACTGCACCAGCGGCGAGTGAAACTGGGAGTAAACCAGCACCATCAGGAGATTGGCCATCACCAGCAGCAGGAATGCACGATCCGCAAGCAGCACCTTGATGGCATCCCGCAGTCCGGGGCCAGCAGCACCCGGCTTGCCTGTGTTGCCAGCCCGGCGAAATCCCCAGCCAAAGGCCAGCGCCAGCAGCAGATAGCTCACCACCAGAAACAGGAAGGTCTCCTGCTGGGCGTTGATCCCAAGGGTCACCCCGAGCAGAGGCCCCAACGCCGCCCCCAGGTTGAGCAGAAAATAGCGCAGGTGCAGTGCCAGCTCCCGCGCCTTGGCCGAGGCCAGACTGTCAGCCATCAGCGCCTTGCCGGGGGCATCGATGAGCCCCGACGAGAGGCCGCTGCCCATCACCCCGATCCCGAGCCAGAACACCTCATGGGAGAAGCCGAGCAGGCCGAAACAGAGCATCGCCACCAGACAACCGGCCAGCAGTATGCTGCGCCGCCCGAAGCGATCAGAGAGCCAGCCGCCGTAAAAACTGACCAGGGTAGAGAGGGCCATTGAGCCACCCAGCAACAGGCCAATGAAGGTGGCCGAAAGGTCATACTCCCGATAGAGCAGAATGGAGAGGAAGGGCCACACCATGTAGTAGCTGGTACGCACCATAAAGGTGCCCATAATGACGATCCAGACCAGTGGGGTAAATTGCCTGAAGGTGCTCCATGACATCGCTATGCTCCATGCCCCGCAGCTCTTACCACAAGATCCTGTCATAAACGGGGAAAGCATTCAGTTGTAACAGAGGGCCTCAATAGAAACAACCCTCGCTCACCGACAAGGTGCAACCGGATGCAAAAAGGCCAGCCGATGGGCATCGGCTGGCCTTTTTATCGCGGGATTTCCCTCGGGCTAGCGCCAGGGGCTTTGCTGCCACAGCCGCCCCAGTCCCGCCTCGAGCGCCTGCGCGCCCTGCTGTCCCAGCTTCTGGGTCAGGCTTTTTGGCTTGCGATAGCTGATGCCGATCACCTTGTGGTGGCTGGCCTGCGCCAGCAGGTAATCATCACTGGTGCAGAGGGTATCCACCAACCCCAGCCCCTTGGCCTGACTCGCCAGCCAGTGCTCACCGGTCGTGACCTGATCGATATCGAGTTGCGGGCGGTGTTCGACCACAAAGGCCTTGAAGCGCTCGTGGATCGCCGCCAGCTCCTCGCGAAACTTCTCGCGCCCCAGATCGTCGTTCTCGCCGAACATGGTGATGGTGCGCTTATACTGACCGGCGGTGTGCATCTCGAATTCGATGTCATGCTTTTTCAACAACTTGTTGAAGTTCGGCAGCTGGGCGATCACCCCGATGGAGCCGACGATGGCAAAGGGGGCCGCCAGGATTTTGTCCGCCACGCAAGCCATCATGTAGCCACCGCTTGCCGCCACCTTGTCGATAGCCACGGTGAGCTTGATGTCACGATCGCGCAACCGCTGCAACTGGGAAGCGGCCAAGCCGTAGCCATGCACCACGCCGCCACCGGATTCGAGCCGCAGCAGCACCTCGTCGCCGGGCTGGGCGACGCCAATCACCGCGCTCACCTCTTCGCGCAGGGAGGCCACCTCTTTGGCATCCATGCTGCCGTTGAAATCGAGCACAAACAGGCGACTGCGCTCATCCCCCGCCTTGGCACGCTTCTTCTGCTCCTCTTTTTGCTGCTTTTCCATCACCTTGCGCTCGGCCTTGCTGGCGAGCGCGCTCTTGAGTGCAAATTGCCCCTGCTCCAGCTCGCTCGAGAGATCGGTCACCACCAGCTCACCCTTGCGCGCTTTCGGCTGGCGAGTGCTCACGATCATCAGGATGATGGCGCCGATGGCCAGCAGGAAAGTCACTGTCTTGGCCAGAAACAGGCCATATTCGGTCAGAAATGTCACGATGGACTCCAGAATGGATCGGTTTTCGTCACATTCTAGGGAGTTTGATGGAGGCGCGCAAAAAATCGCAGCCAGTGCCCGGAAAAACCAACCCGAGCATCACAACCTCTCTATTTTCTTCACATTTTTCTTGCCGCTGGCTGGTCAAACAGGCGCGCGGATCAGTACACTTGGCGCCGATTGCCATGCACTTATGGCCGGAATTTGTTAACAGGAGTTGTCATGCTCGATTATCAGGCACCCCGCGATCTGCTCAAGGATAAAGTCATTCTGGTCACAGGTGCCGGCGACGGGATCGGCCGCGAAGCCGCCCTCACCTACGCCGCTCACGGTGCCACCGTGATCCTGCTCGGCCGCACCAGCGCCAAACTCGAAGCCGTGTATGACCAGATTGAAGCGGCCGGTTATCCGCTGCCCGCCATCGTGCCGGTGGATCTGAAAGGGGCCACCGCCGCCCACTACCGCGGCATGGCCGAAACCTTCGCCCAGCAGTTTGGCCGCCTCGATGGCGTACTGTTCAATGCCGGTCTGCTCGGCACCCTCTCTCCGTTTGAACATATTCAGGAGAAGGAGTGGGATGAGGTGATGCAGGTCAACGTCAAATCGGAATTCCTGCTGACCCAGGCGCTACTGCCGCTGCTGCGCCAGACCGCCAAGACGCAGGGCGATGCCTCCATCGTCTACACCTCCTCCAGCGTGGGGCGCAAGGGGCGCGCCTACTGGGGCACCTATGCCATCTCCAAGTTCGCCATCGAGGGGATGATGGAAGTGCTGGCCGACGAGCTTGAGAACACCGGTGTGCGGGTCAATACCCTAAACCCGGGCGGTACCCGTACCAAGATGCGCGCCAGCGCCTTCCCGGCGGAAGATCCCATGAACCTCAAGACTCCGGCCGACCTGATGCCGCTCTACCTCTACCTGATGGGGTCGGACAGCCGCGGCAAAACCGGCCAGACCTTTGTGGCTCAGCCAAAATAAACAAGTTGCGTGGCCCAGCCCAAATAAATCAATAAAATACCCAGAGTGTTGTGCGGCAGGGGTTAAATTGAATAGGGGGCACAGGCTCCCTGTTCGAACCACTGACCATCCTATCTCCAATCAGGTTGAACTATGTTTCGTCCCAAGAGCACGTTTGAGCAATGGCGGATCTTTCAGGCGGTGGTCGACTGCGGCGGCTACGCCCAGGCGGCCGAGGCGCTGAACAAGAGCCAGTCCTCCCTCAATCATGCGGTTGCAAAGTTGCAGCAAAGTCTGGGGGTGCCCTTGCTGGAGGTGCGCGGCCGCAAGGCGGTGCTTACCCCGGCGGGCGAGATCTTCCTCAAGCGGGCCCGTCAGCTGAGCCAGCAGGTGGAGGAGCTGGAGAATCTGGCCAACAACCTGGAGCGGCAGTGGGAGCCGCAGATCAACCTCTATGTTTCGGCGCTGCAGCCAAGGGATCGCCTCTATCGGGCGCTGGCCAGCTTCTATCCCCGCAGCCGGGGTTGCCGGGTCAACCTGCACGAACGCATTCACTGCCACTTCAACGCCCTGCAACCGGGGGATCTGATGCTCTCCGAACACCTGCCAGGCGATCGCACCGGTCTGCTGCTGGACGAGGTGTGCCTGCTGCCCCTCTGCGCCGCCATCCATCCGCTGGCACAGGAGGAGGGGGCCATCCGCAGCGATGTGCTGACCGGCCACAACCAGATCAGCCTGCATCCCCCCATTCACCGCTCGGTAGACTGGAACGATGCGGATGATACCGGCTGGAAGGCGACCCACTACCACGAAGTGCTCGCCATGCTGCGCCTCGGCCTCGGCTATGCCTGGCTGCCGCGCCATCTGGTAGAGCGGGAGCTGGCGGAAGGTTCACTCATACAGCTGGATCTGGAGAGCGGCAACGAGCGCCACCTCTACACCTATCTGCTGACCCTCTCCCCCGAATCTCTCGGCCCCGCGACCGAGCTGCTGCTGCGCTGCCTGCGCAACGAGTATCAGGGCGAATCATCGCAGCTCCCGCACGCCCAGTCCCAGCACGACAAATAACAGCCAGATCCCCCGTCAGACGTTGGGCACCCGCCAGCTGGCGGCCAGTGCCACCAGTGCCAATCCCAACGCCACCATAAAGACCCCGTGGAAACTCCACACCTCCGCCACCACACCGGCGATTGCCCCCGCCATGATGGAGCCGGTGCGGATGCTGTTGGCAAACAGGGTGGTCGCCACCCCGGCCCGCCCCGGCATCAGATCCTGAAAGTAGGACATGCCGATCCCCGCCACGATACCGATGAAGATGGCGTTGAACAGCTGCAAGGCAATCAGGGCGTATTGATCGGTGAGAGTCACCAGACCGGTGTAAAAGGCCGCACCGGCCAGCACCGCCAGCAACATCATGGGGCGCTTGCCAAAGCGGGCCGTGTAGTAACCCGCCAGCAACATGAAGGGGATCTCCAGCGCCGCTGCCGTGCCCATCAAGATACCTGCCAGTTTCTCCTCCAACCCCAGCTCGCGGGTGATGTAAAGCGGCATATTGATGAGGTACATGCTGTTACAGGTCCACATCAGGGTGGAGGCGATAAAGAGCGCCCGCACCGCCGGATCCCGCCAGCTGCTGACCCGCTCGCTCTCTTCAGCCAGTTTGGGTAGTGGCAGCGAGGGCAGCCAGCGCCACACCACCAGGGCGCAGAGCAAGTAGGCCAGTGCCGAAGCCAGATACATCAGCTCAAAACCGTAGCCGATGGCCAGCGCGAAGGCGATGGGCGGGCCGATGACCCAGGCCAGCGAAAATTGGGCTCGCATCACCGAGCTGAACATGTCCGCCCGCCGGTTGCGGCTGTCGGAGTACTCCCGCGCCAGCGCAAACAACTGGGGGCTGGCAGTGGCCGCCAGCGCCGCCAACATGACCCCCAGACTCGCCAACAGCCAGTAGTTGCGGTTCCAGGCAAACAACAAGGAGAGCGCCACCCCGGCAAAGCAGCAGCGCAGGATCAGTCGCTTGCGATCCCCCTTGTTGTCGGAGCGATGGCCCAGCCACTGGCTGACCAGAATGCCCACCACCGCATTGATGGTATAGAAGAGCCCGACCAGAAAGGGGCGCACCTGTACCTCTTCGGCCAGAAACAGACTTAAGGTAGGCACCTGCAGTGCCACCGCGACGCCGGTCATAAAGGTCACGGCAAGAAATGAAAGAGAGACGGGATCCGGGCGTTTGACCGCCGCTATCGACAAGCTCATAGGGTTACCACTGATTGGAGGGACGATACGGGCTAACGGGCGGCAGCCGTATGAAAATTCGGCGCCTATCTTATGTCACTATCAAGAGCGGGCTCAAGGATGGCATAAGCAGGTGTGCGCCTTGCGAGGGAGGCCGCGACCCCGTAGAGTGAAAGCCCATCCTGCCAGCACAAGGAGTTCGCATGTTTGATTTTGATCAGGAAGTAGACCGCAGTGGCACCATGAGCCTGAAATGGGACAAGTACAAGGGTCAGGATGTGCTGCCCATGTGGGTTGCCGATACCGACTTTGTCTCCCCCCCGTCCGTGATCGAGGCGTTGACCAAACGGGTCGCCCACGGCATTTTCGGCTATTCACGCCCCTCGCCGCGCCTGATCGAACTCATTATCGAACGGATGGCGACCCGCTATGGCTGGGCAATCGAGCCCGAATGGCTGGTATTCCTGCCCGGCGTGGTGCCGGGGCTCAACCTTGCCTGCAAGGCGTGGAGCCAGCATGGCCGCGGTATCATCACCCCCAAGCCGGTCTACTACCCCTTCCTGCAGGCGCCGGGCTTCAATGATCGTCCCCTGCTCACCGTGCCGATGATTGAAGACGCCGGTCGCTGGGTGCTGGATCTGGCAGAGCTTGAGCGTCAGGCCCCCGCCGCAGATCTTCTGCTGCTCTGCAACCCCCACAACCCGGGCGGCACCATCTTCACCCGTGACGAGCTGCTGGCCATCGATGCCATCGCCGCGCGCCACAATCTGGTGATCTGCTCCGATGAAATCCACTGCGATCTGCTGCTGGATAAAAACGCCCGCCACATTCCCTACGGCGCCATCAGTGCGCAAGCGGCCGAGCGCTGCGCGGTGATGATGGCCCCGAGCAAGACCTTCAATATCGCCGGTCTCTGCTGCTCCTTCGCCATTATCCCCAACGCCCGTCTGCGCTTCAGGCTGCAGCAGGCGATGCGCGGCATCAGCGCCGACGTCAACCTGCTGGGCTTTGTCGCCGCCGAAGCGGCCTATGAGGGTGGCGAACAGTGGCTGACCGAGCAACTCGACTATCTGACAGCCAATCTGGCCCTGATCCAGCAAGCGGTTGCCCGCTGGCCCGGCGTCAAGCTGGCCAGTCATCAGGCGACGTATCTGGCCTGGATCGATGTGAGCGCCCTTGGCCTTGCCGATCCCATCGCCTTCTTCGAGCAGGCAGGCGTTGGTCTCTCCCCCGGCGCCCAGTTTGGCGACGGTCAGTTCGTGCGGCTCAACTTCGGCTGCACCAGGGCACGGCTGACCGACGCGCTGGCGCGGATGGAGCGGGCAATCCTCAACCACAACAAGCCCTGATCAGCCAGCAACGGGATGGGCAAGCCCCATCCCTTTTACCCTGTGTCATCAGCCAGCGGTCAACTCAGTCAACGGTCAATTATGTCTCTACGGATCTTGCATCACCTTCTGCTCCCACTCTGTGCACTCTCTGCGCTGCTCCCCTTTGGCAGCCAGGCGCTGACTATCGGAACGGGCCCGCTCAACGGGGTCTACTACCCGACCGGTGGCGCCATCTGCCGGGTGCTCAATGCCGGCCATGCCCTGCATGGGGACAGCTGCACCGTGCAGAGCACCCGTGGCTCGATGGCCAACCTCAAGGCACTCGACAAGGGGGACGTACAGCTGGCGCTGGTACAATCCGATGTGTTGCACCACGCCCTGCACGGCACCGGCCCCTTCAGCGGGCAGGGGGCCAACAATGAGCTGCGCAGCCTGTTTCGCCTCTATCAGGAGTCGTTGACCCTGCTGGCCGCCCCCAATAGCGGCATCACCACCCTGGCAGATATCGAAGGGAAGCGGGTCTATCCGGGCAACAACGGCGCCGGTGAGCAGATCACCAGCCAGGCCCTGATGGCAGCCATGGGATGGCAACCCGGGCAGTTTGCTGCCTATCAGCTCAAGTCGGAGAGCGAACCGCTGGAAGGGCTGTGCGATGGCTCGCTGGATGCCGCTTTTGTGGTAGCCGGTCACCCCAGTCTGGCGGTCGGCGATCTGATCAGCCGCTGCAAGGTGCGCCTCATCCCCATCGAAGGGGAGCAGATCGACACGCTGCTCAAGCAACACCCCTACTACCAGCGCAGCCGCATCGCTGCCAACCTCTATCCGGGGCAGACCTCCGCCATCAACAATATCGGAATGAGTGCCGAACTGGTGGCGCTGGCCAGCCTGCCGGACCCCATCGTCCGAACCGTGCGCGATACCCTGCTGGCCCGGGTCAAACAGTTCAGTCGGCTGCATCCTGCCCTGAGCAAGGTGACCCCCGAGCAGTTGCAGGCGCAAACCGAGCTGCCCCTCCATGCGGGAATGTCGGATCAACCGCCAGCCCCCTTGCCAATGACCCCCGAGCAGTTAACCGCGGAACAGCTGATGCCGGAACCGTTAACACCAGCGCCATCAGCCTCGGAGGCGGCGCCCACGACAGAGCAGGTGAGTGCCGCCGACGGGACGACAACGCCCATTGAAGCGCCCTCCGACGCGACCGCCACCAGCAGTGCCGCAGTGGCGACAGAAGCCACAGAGGTTAATCCCTTGCCCGAAGAGGCGCTCGAGGTCACCTCTGAGCTCACTGCGCCAGCCACCGAGGGTGAGAGCGGGGCCCCTTCGGCCTCTTCTGCAGTGTCAACGGTTCCACCACCATCAGCTGCCATTTCGACTCAGTTGCCACAGAGCGTCTCTGTGGCCACTACGCCGCAAGAGCAGGCAATCCAGCCAGCCAGCAGCGCAGCCACACCGCCACAGCACTGAGTGGTCAGCACCCACAAACGCATCAGGGCAGCCTCGGCTGCCCTGATTATTGATATGCGCTCGACAGTGGCGAAGTCGATTGGCCTGCTCACCTTGCCGTATCGCTACGGCTCCATCACCCGGGTCAGATAGGGGTTGGGCTTCTGGATCTCCTCCTCCACCCAGTGCAGCAACTGCTTGATGGCCCGCGACAACACCTGATTCTGGCGCACCACATAACCCAGACTGGTCCCGGGAAAGTCGCCGAGGCTGGTGACTGGCGCGGTGAGGTTGAGGCGCGGATGCAGGGAGAAGTCCGGCACGATGGCGACACCAAAGCCCGCCTCGGCCCAATCGAGCTGGGCGTCCACGCTGCCCACCTCCATGATGCGGCAGGGGGGCAAGGCCAGCAGCGGCAGGGACGGGTCGATCAGCGCCCGGGTGCGGGTGTCGTGACCGAGCAGGATCAGGGTCGGCTCGTCGAGGGGATCGCTCTCTCCCGCCACCGCTCGCGCCTGCCAGCGGGCAAGGCCGTGCCCCAGCGCGCACCAGGTCACCTGTTGCAGCTCGGTATAGAAGAGCGGTTCGCTGCGCTTTTGTGCCATGACAAAACCCAGATCCGCCTTGCCCGCCTTGACCAGCTCGGCGGCCTGATCCGAAGTGGTGTTGAACAAAGTAAGGTCGATGCCGGGAAACTCTCGCTTGAAGCGCTGGAACGGCTGGATCAGCAGCAGGCGGGAGATGATGTCGCTGGCGGCGATGGCCAGCGTCCCCTGGCTCAGCTGGTTGAGGGCATTGAGATCGGACTGGCAGAGCTGCAACTCGGCAATGGTGCGCTCGGCGCTTTGCAGCAGCCGCTCCCCCGCCTGCGTCAGGCGAAACGGACTGCGTTCGATCAGCCGCACCCGGGTCGCCTGCTCCAGCCGTTTGATATGCAGGCTGACATTGGGTTGGGTCATGTGCAGCTCGGTGGCGGTCTGGCCAAAATGTTGCAATCGGGCCAGAGTGACAAAGGTTTGCAGCCAGTGAATATCCAGCATAAGAGTCCCTCAACCCGCGAGGTGCGGGGCTTGTCAGGCAAAATCGAGCAGTTTGCCGCTTAATTGGCCATAATTATATGGTTCTCTTATCGGAATTATAAAGATAATTAATTTTTCTAATCCGCATCAGGCTCCTAGGATGGACGCCTAACGTCTTAGGAGAAAGAGTCATGTCGTCTATCGTAGTCGTAGGTGCTAACTGGGGTGATGAAGGCAAAGGCCGCATCGTGGATTATCTGGCAGGTCAAGCTGGCGCCAGCATTCGCTTCCAGGGCGGCAACAACGCTGGCCACACCGTGGTCAACGACCTTGGCACCTTCAAGCTGCACCAGGTTCCGAGTGGCGTATTCAACCCGGATTGCCTGGTTGTCCTCGGCCCGGGCATGGTGATCAGCCCCGAGAAACTGACCGTCGAACTGGATGAAGTCAAAGCCTCCGGCGTGACTCCGAAGCTGGCCATCTCTGACCGCGCAACCCTGTGCCTGCCGCTGCACGCACTGGAAGATACCCTGGAAGAGCAACGTCTGGGTGACGGCGCCTATGGCTCCACCCGTCAGGGCATCGCTCCTGCCTACGGCGATCGCGTCATGAAGAAAGCGATCCTGGTCGGCTGGCTGAAACAGCCGGACGTGCTGGTCGAGCGCATCCAGTTCATGCTGGACTGGAAACTGCCGCAGATGAAGGCTATCTACCCCTCTTTCGAATTCACCCAGACTGCCCAAGAGATGGCCGACTGGCTGCTGGAAGTCTCTGCCCCGTGGATCGACGCCGTCTGCAACGTCAGCATGCCGCTCAAAGCGCTGCAGGCGGAAGGCAAGACCCTGCTGTTCGAAGCGCAGCTGGGCGCTGGCCGTGACCTGATCTACGGCGAATACCCCTGGGTGACCTCCTCCCACGTATCCGGCGCCTACGCCGGTATCGGTGGCGGTTTGCCGGGTCTGCGCCCGGAGCGCGTCATCGCTGTGGCCAAGGCATTCAGCTCCTCTGTCGGTACCGGCACCCTGCTGACCGCCATGGAGAACCAGGACGAGTTCCGCAAGATCACCAACGAGTTCGGCGCTACCACTGGCCGTCCCCGTGATGTCGGTTACTTCGACGCCGTCGCCACCAAGAACGGTGTCGAGCTGCAAGCCGCCACCGAAGTGGCCCTGACCAAGCTGGACTGCCTGACCGGTCTGCCGGATCTGAAGATCTGCGTGGCCTACGAAGGTGCCCACACCGAGAACCCGATTTGGCCGCAAACCGCTGCCCTGAAGCCGGTTTACGAGCAGATGGAAAGCTGGAGCGAAGACATCACCGGCTGCCGCACCTTCGAAGAGCTGCCGCGCGCTGCCCAGCAGTACGTGCTGCGTATCGAAGAGCTGCTCGGCGTACCGGTTCCGATGGTTTCCGTCGGCCCGGGCCGTGACGAGATGATCCTGCGCTAAGCCGCATTTCTCATCGTCAAACAAAAAACCGGCATCCCTGATGCCGGTTTTTTTATGGCTGCCGTTTACCTTCTTGCCATAAAACCACCCAGAGGCTCAATTAACTCACCAATCGACCTCACATTGAGCCGTTCTGCAATAACATTCTACCCTGCCTTCGTTAAAGTGAACCCGTTACCACACGAGGAGTCACCCGATGAAATTGCTCAAACAGAGTGCCCTGTTGCCACTGCTCTGCCTGACGGCCATGCCAGCCTTTGCCATGACCCTGAAGAGCACAGACATTCACGAAGGCCAGCTGATGGCCAAACAGTTCAGCTTCAACGGCTTTGGCTGCAGCGGCGACAACCACTCGCCCCAACTTAGCTGGCAGGATCTGCCGGCAGGCACCAAGAGTGTTGCCATCACCGCCTATGACCCCGATGCCCCTACCGGCAGCGGTTGGTGGCACTGGCTGGTGGTTAACCTGCCTGCCACCCAGAGCGAACTGGCCAGCAATGCCTCCGGCAAGCTCAAGCAGGGATTGGAGATCCGCACCGACTTTGGCAGCCAGGGTTACGGCGGCCCCTGCCCGCCCGCAGGTCACGGCATGCACCGCTATCAGTTCACCGCCTGGGCCCTGCCCCATGATCTCGAGGTGAAGGCCGATACCCCGCCCGCTATGGTAGGCTACATGCTCAACAGCATGGCGCTCGGCAAGGCCACCCTGACCGCCACCTTCGTCACCCCCTAGGAGCCAACCGGATGAGCACTCCCCTGCTGCAACAGAGCCACTATCTCGGGATCCGCCAGCAGCCCCTGCATCGGGTGCTCATCTATGCTCCGACCCTCATCTGGGTCACCCAGGGGAGCAAGCAACTGTGGTGGCGCGAGCGACGTCTGTCGTTTGACAGGGAGCGGTGGCTGCTGATCCCGGCAGGCCACCAGCTCACCTTCGTCAATCAGCCGGAGCAGGGCAAGTTTCGCTCCCACGCCATCACGCTGCTCACTCCGCCGCCACCAGAATGGCTGGCCGAGTCAGCCCCTTCCCACGCTGAACTGGAGGAACCCGCCGTCAAGGTCACCCCCGGGCTCGCCTTCTGCTTTGAGCTCATCAGCACCATGGCCGAACGGGGACTGAGCGAAGCAACACAGGCCGAACTGCTGCGCGGCTTCTATGCCGAGCTGCGGGCCGCCAACGCCCTTGGATTGCTCTTTCCCGCCAGCACCATGACCCTCGCAGAGCGGCTGGCCCGCTACCTGGCGGTGGAACCCGGCATCGACCACACCCTGGAGGCGGTGGCCCCCCACTTCTCCATGAGCCGCGCCTCCATGGTGCGCAAGCTGGCCGCCGAAGGTCGCAGCTTTCGCCAGTTGCTGGCTCAGGTACGCATGAGCCACGCCCTCAACCTGTTGCAACAGGGCCTGACCCCGCTGGAGGTCGCCCTCGCCTGCGGTTATGACTCCCCCAGCCGCTTTGCCGCCCGCTTCAAACAGGAGTTTGGCCTGACGCCCCACCAATACCTGCACACCTGCCCATCCACCCTGCTCAGTCACGCCAGATAGTCGATAAGTAACTTCTCTGAAGAGAGTGACTGCCAGCAGTTGTGTATCCTTGGGCTGCGCAATGGATGGCAACATCCATAATGCAAAAGGCCTCCGGATGGAGGCCTTTCTGTTTTCACTCAAGTTGCACTCATACAATACCTGCCACGCTGCGGGTACGGGCTCGTCTTAGCCGTTCGTGAGCGGCAGAGAGAGCCGTTTGGCCAGTGCCTGGAAGTGCTGGCTCACCTCAGCCCCGAACAGGGGGTCGCCAATGGCGCGGTTCTGCCAGTTTTGCTCCAGATGACGCCAGTCATCCTCGGTCAGGGAGTCACGCAGATGGGGGAAGATCACCCCCTCTTCATAGTTCATGTGTGCCTCTTGCAGCTCCACGAAGCGCTCCAGCTTGGTGGTGAACTGATCGAGGGGGATCACAGCATCCATCAGGATCATCTCCACCATCTCCTTGAGATCGGCCCCGGCCTCCAGCAGCTTGACGTGCTCCTCCTGCAGGCGGTTGGCAACCTCCCCCTCCACCACCCTATATTTCAGGTAGTAGTCATAGATGAGGTCTTCCTTGGGATGGTGGTACTTGTCAGAGACCTCCCGCAGGTAGTCGATGACATCGCGCACCAGAAAATAGCTGATGGGCTCTTCGGCACGAATGGCTGCCAGCTTGTGCTTGAGCAGCTCCAAAAGTCGGGCGATGTTTAGATGGTCCTTGTGCAGACTGGATAACATGGGCACTCCTTGGCTCTGAATTAATCTTATGTCCCTGAGTATACGGTCATTTGTCGCCCGAACTTTGCACTCAATCAAGTGGGATGCAGACAGATTTCCACTCTATTGGACTCTTGCCCTGTTGTTCCAGCAAGCGATTGGTCTCGCTAAAGTGACCGCAACCGATGAAACCGCGGTGGGCAGAGAGTGGGCTCGGGTGCGGCGCGGTCAGCACATAGTGGCGCTGGCGGTCGATGAAACGTCCCTTCTTCTGGGCGTGGGCGCCCCACAGCAGGAATACCACACCCTGACAGCTGGCATTGATCTGCTCGATGACCCGATCGGTAAAGGTCTCCCATCCCAGATGGGCGTGGGAATGGGCCTGACCGGCCTGCACCGTCAGCACAGTGTTGAGCAGCAAGACACCTTGTTTGGCCCAGGATTCGAGAAAGCCGTGATTGGGTGTGACGAAACCTGGCAGGTCACGCTGCATTTCTTTATAGATGTTGACCAGTGAGGGGGGCGTACGCACGCCGGGCAGAACGGAGAAACAGAGACCGTGCGCCTGATTGGGGCCGTGGTAGGGATCCTGCCCCAAGATCACCACCTTGACCTGATCCAGCTCGGTCAGCTTGAAGGCATTGAACACATCGGTAGCTGGCGGGTAGATCACCTTGCCCGCTTCCCGCTCGGCTCTGACAGTTGCCAGCGTACTCTTGAAATAGTCCTGCTCTTTCTCAGAGCCAATCACATCACTCCAGGTCAGCACCCCGGCCTCCTCACTTGATACGGCGAAGGGCTCAGGATAGGGGGCCAGCCCGCAAGACGCAACCGTGGCTCACGCTTTCCAAAGCCTGGCGAGGCGCCCCGAGCGCTCCAGCTTGCGCAGCCCGGTATTGAACAGCAACATCAGACGGCGCGCCTCGGGATCGGCCTCGCGCATCAGCAGGTATCCCGGTTGCGACCAGATGGGGTCGGCAGCACCGGTCAGTGACAGCGATTGGGGATGACGAACGAGCGCCAGCTGGAACAGGGTCTGTGCCACCTGCTCATCCATCACCAGATAGTGGATCCGCCCGTCAAGCAGCTTGCCCATGCTCTCTTCATCAGACTCTGACCACTCGAGGTTGAGCCCGGCTTGGCGAGCGGCAAAACCATCGCCATAAAAATAGCCACGGGTCCCCCCGACCGGCTCGTGTTTCAGCTCACCCAGATTGACCGCGGGCGTACCGGTCAGCGTCATCAGGCGAGTGGTGAAATGGCCGAGCGAGGCGGAGAGATAGAAAAGCTGCCCCCGCTCGCGGGAGCAAAACCAGGGCATGGTGACCACATAGCGCCCCTCCAGAGTCAGTCGGTAAGCCTCGGCCCAGGAATAGAAGTGAAAACTGACATCGAGCCCCTCTTCGGCAAAGGCCTGGCGCACCACCTCGCAGAGGAAGCCCTGATTGGGCAACGACTCACTGATATAGGGCGGCCACTCGCCCACAGCAATACGCACCGTCTCGGCCCGTACCGCAACACTGCTTGCCCAGCAACAGCACAGGGCGAGCCATGCCCACTTTCGCCACCCATTATTCACCCGGCACTCTCCTCGCTTTTTTTGCTGAGTGTCGCCAACCCCTCAATTAACCTCAGAAAAAGCCGAAAAGATGTAGTTAAATTACTAGATTAACGAGATAAAAGATGCATAATTTGGATATCTTAAAAAATCAGAAAAATGACCTATTTTTGATTCAACTCAAGAATTTAATCCCATTGAAATGGCGTTTTGTCGGGTTTTCTTGATCTAGATCAATTTTGGTAATATTACCACCGTGGTATATATGACCCCATCAAAGAAAAGGTGTAAGGCAAGGGCCCTTTAAGTCATCGCCATCGACGGTAGCTTAAATACATCAGGGTAATTTCCTTACAGTTGGATTCGCGTTCCCATTGAGGAGTCATACCATGATCAAAGGCATTCAAATCACCCAGGCCGCCAACACCGCTCTGCTGAACTCTTTCTGGTTGCTGGACGAAGAGAAGCAACAAGCTCGCTGCATCTGCGTCAAAGGCGATGCTTTCGCTGCCGATCAAGAAGTGCAACTGGCTGACTTGGGTCAGTTCGAATACCGCGAACTGCCGGTTCAGGCTGAACCTGCTGTTGAAGGTGGCCAGCACCTGAACGTCAACGTGCTGCGTCGCGAAACTCTGGAAGATGCTATCGAAAACCCGGAGAAATACCCGCAGCTGACTATCCGTGTATCTGGCTACGCTGTGCGTTTCAACGCCCTGACCCCGGAACAGCAGCGTGACGTGGTTACCCGTACTTTCACCCAGAGCCTGTAATCAGCGCCCTGCAGTGAAGAGCTGATACTTGCGGTATCAGCACAAAAAAACGGCCGACTGGCCGTTTTTTTATGCGTGCTTGTCACCGCATCCTTATCAAAAAATGCCCAGCATTGCGGGGCATTTTCATCAGGCATGACAGCGTCGGGATCAGGCCGAGGTATCGAGGGGTTCGAAGCCCTTGATCAGGTCATCGATGGCCTTCATCTGTTTGAGGAAGCCTTCCAGCTTCTCCAGCGGCAGAGCGCTAGGGCCATCGCAGCGGGCAATTTTCGGATCCGGGTGTGATTCGATAAAGAGACCGGCCAGACCGACCGCCATGCCGGCGCGCGCCAGCTCGGTCACTTGCTCGCGACGGCCACCGGAGGCGGCACCCAGCGGATCACGGCACTGCAGGGAGTGGGTCACGTCAAAGATCACCGGATAGCCACCAGTGCTCTTCTTCATCACGCCCAGGCCCAGCATATCCACCACCAGATTGTCGTAGCCGAAATTGGCACCGCGCTCGCAGAGGATCAGCTGATCGTTGCCGCACTCCTCGAACTTGTCGGTGATGTTCTTCATCTGACTTGGGCTGAGGAACTGCGGCTTCTTGATGTTGATAACGTTGCCGGTGCGGGCCATGGCTTCCACCAGATCAGTCTGGCGCGCCAGGAAGGCGGGCAGCTGGATAACGTCCACCACCTCGGCGACCGGCTTGGCCTGATGGGGCTCGTGCAGATCGGAGATGACCGGCATGCCGAAAGTCGCTTTCAGCTCCTGGAAAATCTTCATCCCCTCTTCCAGACCCGGACCGCGGTAGGAGTGGATGGAGGAGCGGTTGGCCTTGTCCCAGCTCGCCTTGAACACAAACGGGATGCCCAGCTTGCTGGTCACTTCCACGTACTTCTCGCACACCGCCATCGCCATGTCGCGGGATTCCAACACGTTCATGCCGCCAAACAGCACGAACGGTTTGTCATTGGCAACGTCGATCTGGTTGATCTTGATATTCTTCTGTTCCATCTAAGACATCCTTAATAAAAGGGCCTGAAGCCAAGTTACTCCGTTGCGACCGGACGCAGCGGCCTTGATATTCTTCTGTTTCAGTTTCAAGCCGCCCTTAATGGAGGGGCTTGGGACTCAGATCCAGCGCGGCCAGCTGCACTTTCAGCACATCGGCGACCGGATCGTCCGGGCATTGTTCAATAAAATATTCAAAATCGTCGGCGGCCTGACGCGGGCAATCGAGCTGCTCGTAGATAAAGCCGCGATCCCGCGTCTCCAGCGGATCGCCGGGCTTCATCCGCAACAACAGCTCGCTGCAACGCAGCGCCTCGGGCATGCGGTCTTCCCGCAGCAGGGCCCCCTTGCTGACGTTGAGCAGCCGTTCGATGATCTCCCACTGGCCGGAGGGCTGCAGGTAGTCGGGGGTCAGGGTCGCCAAGTCCCCCAACGCACCGCGCAGCAGCAGCTCGATGCGGGCCAGGCTCAGCTCGTCGCCGGTAAAGGGGTCGACATAGACCTCCCCCTCGCCACCGGCAAAGCTCACCAGGAAGTGGCCGGGGAAGCAGATCCCCTCCACATCGAGCCCAAGCTTGCGCCCCAGCTGGATGATGAGAATGCCGAGGCTGACCGGGATCCCTTTGCGCTGAACCAGCACCTGATTGAGATCGCAGTTGTTGGCAGAGAAATAATCCTGCCAGTCGCCATGAAAACCGAGGCTGTGGTAGAAGCCCTGCAGCAACTGCTGGCGCACCTCATCGCAGGTGCCCTCTTCGATCTGCTCGTCCAGCCACTCGTCCAGCAGGTTCAACTCGCGCATCCCCTCCTCGACCGAGCCATAAATTTCGTCACTGACTGACAACGCCAGCTCGGTGATGTCGTGGGCTTCGAAATCGGTCCATTCGTCTATGTGTAACATTCTCTTCATGCCTTAGCCGAACACACTCGTCTGTTTGAGCACTGCCAACTTGGCAATAAAGTAGATCCAGCCGAGCGCCCCCAGAAAGGAGCACCAGCGCACCAGATTGCTTTTGGCCAGCCGCAGCGCCATCGCCGCCAGAAATACCAGCACCAGAATGGCCATCAGCTTCTCGCTGAGCCAGGGCGTTCCGTTATTGAGCGGGTTGAGATCCAGCACCATGCAGAGCAATACGCCGGAGAGCACCACCAGACCGTTGAGCCAGCCGCTGACCTTCATCACCGGCGCGCTATAGGCTCGACCAGTGGCGGTCTGTACCCAGTAGAAGCGGAGCATAAACATCAGCACGGCCCCGGCAATCAGGGTGAGGTGCAGGTGTTTGAGCACAAAAACCATATTCAATCCTTGCATGGGGGCGCACAGGCAACCCGCCGTGTAACAGTGAGGAACCGTCAGCGCAGCGGGCAGAGGCCCAGCGTCACCCTGTCGTTATCCCCGTAATCACGCACCGTGGTTACGCTGCGATAGCCCAGATCCTGCAGCAGCTGGCGCACCGCCTCCCCCTGATCCCAGCCATGCTCCAGCAGCAACCAGCCGTCAGGCAACAGATAAGCGGGGGCATGGGCCACGATGTGGCGGATATCGGCCAGCCCGGCGTCATCGGCAACCAGCGCCGAGCGAGGTTCAAAGCGCACGTCACCCTGCTCGAGATGGGGATCGGCGCCATCAATATAGGGGGGATTGGAGACAATCACCGCAAAACGTGGCGTATTGTCGCGATCCGGCTCGCCAAGGGGCTCGAACCAGCTGCCATCGCGCACCTCGATGGGTAACCCCAGCGCGGCGCTGTTCTCGCGGGCCAGCGCCGCGGCATCGGCCATCCGATCCACCGCCCACACATCGATTTCGGGCCGCTCGGACTTGAGCGCCAGCGCGATGGCGCCAGTGCCGGTGCCGAGATCCAGCACGGCGCACGGCCCCTGCGGGATTCTGGTCAGCGCCTGCTCGACCAGCACCTCGGTATCGGGGCGCGGGATCAGGGTCGCCGGGCTCACTTTCAGCGGCAGCGACCAGAACTCCCGCTCGCCCACCAGATGGGCGATGGGTTCGCCGTTGAGACGACGAGCCAGCCACGTCTGCAGGGTGGCCTGCTGGGCGGCATCCAGCTCACGCTCAGGCCAGGTCATCAGATAGCTGCGACGACACCCGAGCAGATTACAGAGCAGTACATCGGCATCGGCGCGGGGGGACTCCCCCTCAGCCAACACAGTCATGATATGGGCGCGGGCCTGCTGGATCTGCATCAGTGCCACTCCACCTTATGGGCAGAACACTTAATGCGAGCTTGCCGGATCACCATTTGCATTAGTTGTTCTCGGCCAGCGAGGCGAGCTGATCGGCCTGATACTCCTGCACCAGCGGAGTGATAACGCAGTCCAGATCCCCTTCCAAAATTTCGGAGAGGCGATAGAGGGTCAGGTTGATGCGGTGCTCGGAGAGGCGGCCCTGCGGGTAGTTGTAGGTACGGATGCGCTCGGAGCGATCGCCGGAGCCCACCAGATTGCGGCGGGTGCTCTGCTCGGCGGCGCGGTGGCGCTCATCCTCGGCCGCTTGCAGGCGGGCTGAGAGCACCGACATCGCCTTGGCGCGGTTCTTGTGCTGGGAGCGCTCATCCTGACACTCCACCACCAGACCGGTCGGCAGGTGGGTGATGCGAATGGCCGAGTCGGTCTTGTTGACGTGCTGACCGCCGGCACCGGAGGCGCGGAAGGTGTCGATCTTCAGATCGGAAGGGTTGATCTCGATCTGCTCGGCTTCCGGCACTTCCGGCAGCACGGCGACGGTACAGGCGGAGGTGTGCACCCGGCCCTGAGACTCGGTCTCCGGCACCCGCTGTACCCGGTGACCACCGGATTCAAACTTGAGACGGCCATAGACGCGCTCGCCGTCGATCTTGGCGATCACCTCCTTGTAGCCACCGTATTCACCATCGTTGCAGCTGACGATGGAGACGCGCCAGCCCTGACGCTCGGCAAACCGTGAATACATGCGGAACAGGTCACCGGCAAAGATGGCCGCTTCGTCGCCACCGGCACCGGCGCGGATCTCCAGATAGCAATTGTTGTCATCCTTGGGATCCTTGGGCAGCAACATCAGTTGCAGCTCCTGCTCCAGCGCCTCCAGATTGGCCTTGGCGAGCGGCAGCTCCTCCTGCGCCATCTCGCGCAGGTCGGCATCCTCCTCCTCCAGCATCATCTGGGTGGTCTCAAGATCATCCTGAGCCTGACGGTAACGCTGGAAGGCGTGAACGATATCTTCCAGCTGGGCATATTCGCGGGTCAGGGCGCGGTAGCGATCCTGATCCGAGACCACGTCTGGCTCGCCGAGCATGGCCTGTACTTCTTCGTGGCGCTCGATGAGGCCTTCCAGCTTTCTGATCAGTGACGGATTCATAACTCTTGCATTCTCAATGGAGGACGGGACAACCGGCAGGTTGCCCGAAAATTATGGCTCTTGTGACAACCCCAGCGCCTGCCGCAAGCGGGAGAGCTCGCTCTGATCCCCCTGGGAGGCAGCCTGGCGCAACGCCTGGGTCGGCGCGTGGATCAATTTGTTGGTGAGGCGATGGGCCATCGCCTTGAGCGCCTGTTCGGCACTCTCGCCCTGCGCCAATGCCAGCAGGGCCCGTTGCAACTCTTCATCAGCCACTTGCTGTGACTGATGGCGGTAATCGCGAATGAGGTCGACCGAGCTCTGGCCGCGATACCAGCCCATAAACTCGTCGCGCTCTTCCTGCACGATCACTTCCGCCTGTGCGGCAGCCCGTTTACGGGTTTCGAGGTTCTGCTCGATGATCCCCTGCAAATCATCCACCGTGTAGAGATAGGCATCGGAGAGCTCATCGACTTCGGCTTCGATGTCGCGCGGCACGGCAATATCCACCAGAAACATGGGTTTGAAGCGGCGGGCCTTCAGCGCGCGCTCTACCATCCCCTTGCCGATGATGGGCAGTGGGCTGGCGGTCGAGCTGATGACAATATCCGCCTCGTGCAGATAGTCGGGGATCTCTTCGAGCGTCATCACCTGGGCACCGAATTCAGCTGCCAGGGTCTGGGCACGCTGCAGGGTGCGGTTAGCCACCATCATCTTGGTGACGTTCTGCTCGCGCAGATGACGGGCCACCAGTTCAATGGTCTCCCCCGCCCCGACCAGCAGCACCTTGGTCTGGGAGAGATCGGAGAAGATCCGCCGACCCAGACTGACGGCAGCAAACGCCACCGACACTGCACTGGCACCAATCTCGGTATCGGTACGCACTCTTTTCGCCACCGAGAAGGATTTCTGGAACAACCGCTCCAGCGCCCCCTTCACCGACTCCGCCTGCTGGGCGTGAGCGTAGGATTGCTTGATCTGCCCCAGGATCTGCGGCTCCCCCAGCACCAGCGAGTCGAGCCCGCACGCCACCCGCATCAGGTGGCGCACCGCCTCTTCATCGTGATGCTGATAGATGGCAGTGACCAGTTCGGCCGCGTCCAGCCCGTGGAACTGTTGCAGCCAGCGCAGCACTTGCTCCTGCCGCTCCTCCTCCAGATTGCAATAGAGTTCGGTCCGGTTGCAGGTGGAGACGATCACCGCCTCGCTGACACCGGGTTGGCTCACCAGCTCACGCAAGGCGCGATCGATGCAGTCCGGGCCAAAGGCGACCCGTTCCCGCAAGGCGACACTGGCGGTGTTGTGGTTGATTCCGAGGGCAAGCAAACTCATGAGTGGGCGACGATCATTTCATACGCTGGGTGCAAAGGCTGCCAATTGTACGAGAAAGGGTAAGTCTTTAAAAGCAATACGGCCGCCCCGTATACTGTGGCAAATTCCTCTCTCTGGAGCCGTCTCTTGCTGCTACGTATTTTTACCCTCACCTGCCTGCTGTTGCTGGCCGGTTGTGCCACCACCCAGCCCCAGCGTGACCAGGTGAACTGGAACCAGGAGCGGGCCCGTCTCGAGCAGCTGACCCACTGGCAGCTATCCGGCAAGATGGCCATCATCACCCCCCAGCAAAAGGGCAGTGCCCGCCTCAACTGGCAGCAGGATGGCGATGATTATCGCCTCAACCTCACCAGCCTGATTGGCACCAGCATTCTGGAGCTCTCCCGCAGCAAGGGAGAGATCACCCTGCTCGACAGCGACGGCAATCGCCACCAGAGCCAGGATGCCGAAGCGCTCATCTATCAACTGACCGGCTGGAATATTCCGGTTGCGGGATTGCCAGAGTGGATCAAGGGGCTGCCGGGTCAGGCGGAGTTTGAACTCAACCCCGACAGCAGTCTGGCCAGCGTGCGCGACGGCCAGTGGCAGATCGTCTATGGCGATTATCGGGATCAGGATGGCTACCGCCTGCCGCACCAGCTGACCATGACCGGCCAGAACAGCCGCCTCAAGCTTCAGATCAACCAATGGACTCTTGCACGTTAATGGCTTCCACACGCTGGCCGGCACCGGCCAAACTCAACCTGTTTCTACACGTCAATGGCCGTCGTCCCGATGGCTATCACGAGCTGCAGACCCTGTTTATCTTCCTCAACCACAGCGACTGGCTCGAGTTCGAGGTGATACCGAATAGCGACACACTCACCCTGAGCCCGGCCATTCCCGGGGTGCCGGATGAGCAGAATCTGATTATCCGGGCGGCGCGCCTGCTGCAAGCAACCCTGTCGAGCCCGCAAGGTGCCCATATCCGGCTGGAGAAAGTGCTACCCATGGGTGGCGGCATTGGCGGCGGTTCGTCCGATGCAGCGACCACACTGGTAGCGCTTAACCACCTCTGGCAAGCGGGTTTGAGTGAAGATGAACTGGCAGCGCTTGGCGTCCAGTTGGGGGCCGATGTGCCGGTGTTTGTCCGTGGCAAGGCGGCCTTTGCCGAAGGCGTGGGCGAGCGGCTGCAACCGGTCGAACTGCCCGCTGCCTGGTATCTGGTGCTCAAGCCCGATTGCCATGTAGCGACCGCAGCCGTATTCCAGGATCCGGACCTGCCGAGAGCCACGCCGAAAATGGCGCTGGACAACCTGCTGGAAGGCGAGTGGAAAAACGATTGCGAATCACTGGTGAAAAAGCGCCACCCCGAGGTTGCCAATGCGCTCGGCTGGTTGCTAGAATACGCGCCGTCAAGAATGACGGGCACAGGAGCCTGCGTCTTTGCTCAATTTGAAGACGAAGTGACTGCTCGGGAAGTGTTGGCCTGCGTGCCGAAGGGACTTGATGGGTTTGTCGCCAAGGGCGAGAACATATCACCTCTCTTCTCCACATTGCAACAGTTCAAATGATTGGGGTATCGCCAAGCGGTAAGGCAGCGGGTTTTGATCTCGCCATTCCTAGGTTCGAATCCTAGTACCCCAGCCAATTCCCAAGTATCAATGATGCGTTGTGATTAACGTGGCCGGTTTTGCACTCGGCCACGGATTCGGGTTACCGGTATCATCACAATCATTGGGCAGCAGACACCTTGTACGTTATCTTGATAAATCGTTTGCCCCAAAACGATAGGGTCTGATTTCAGACTCCCCCACATACTGGATGCAACCCCGAGGTTTCAAACCGTGCCTGACATGAAGCTGTTTGCTGGTAACGCAACGCCGGAACTAGCCCAGAAGATCGCAGATCGCCTGTTTATCAAACTCGGCAATGCTGCCGTAGGTCGCTTTAGCGACGGCGAGATCAGCGTACAGATCAATGAGAATGTACGTGGTGGCGATATCTTCATCATTCAATCCACCTGTGCCCCGACCAACGACAATTTGATGGAATTGATCGTCATGGTGGATGCTCTGCGTCGTGCTTCAGCTGGCCGTATCACTGCCGTTATCCCCTACTTTGGTTATGCCCGTCAGGACCGTCGCGTCCGCTCCGCCCGTGTACCCATCACCGCCAAGGTTGTCGCTGACTTCCTCTCCAGCGTCGGTGTGGATCGCGTGCTGACCGTTGATCTGCATGCCGAGCAAATTCAAGGTTTCTTCGACGTTCCGGTAGACAACGTGTTCGGTAGCCCGGTGCTGCTGGAAGACATGAAGTCCAAGAACCTCGAGTCTCCTGTCGTTGTCTCCCCGGACATCGGTGGCGTCGTGCGTGCCCGCGCCATCGCCAAGCTGCTGGATGACACCGACATCGCCATCATCGACAAGCGCCGTCCCCGCCCGAACGTCTCCCAGGTCATGCACCTGATCGGTGACGTTGCCGGCCGCGACTGCATCATCGTTGACGACATGATCGACACCGGCGGCACCCTGTGCAAAGCCGCAGAGGCCCTGAAAGAGCGCGGTGCCAAGCGTGTATTCGCTTACGCCACTCACCCGGTCTTCTCCGGCTCTGCCGTCGAGAACATCAAGAACTCCGTGATCGATGAACTGATCATCACCGACTCCATCCCGCTCACTGCGGAGATGAAAGCGGTAGGCAAGGTCAAGCAGCTTACTCTGTCAACTGTACTGGCCGAAGCCATTCGTCGCATCAGCAACGAAGAGTCCATCTCTGCCATGTTTGAGCATTGATAGATTCAGCAATAACGAAAACCGCCATCAGGCGGTTTTCGTCTTTCTGGACCATCTCTTTCCAACTTTCTGCTATCTGGTACGACCCTGCCCCCGGCAGGCTTAAGGATTTACCCATGAATTGCTTGCGTCCCCTCCTGCTCGCGACCCTCACCTCCGCCCTGTTCGCCTGTCAGCCCGTCAAAGAGAACCCGCCCTTTGTGCTGACCCTGGCGCACATGAACGACACCCACTCCCAGTTTGATCCGGTCAATGCTGAGATCAAAGGGCAGATCTTTGCCCAGCAGGGGGAGACAGACACCCTCTATACCCGCTTTGGCGGTTATCCACGCCTGCTGACCATGGCGAAAGCCTATCAGGCCGAGGCGCTGGCCAAGAACCAGCCCTTGCTGCTGCTGCACGGCGGCGATGCCTGGCAGGGCAGCGGCTACTTCAAACTCAACGAGGGGATGGCCAACGCCGAGTTGCTGAGCCAGTTCGGCCTCGATGCCATGGCGCTGGGCAACCACGAGTTCGATCTGGATAACCAGAAGCTGGCCCGCTTCATCAAGGGGGTCAACTTCCCGGTGCTGGCCGCTAACCTCGACACCAAGGCCGATCCGGCCCTCAGCAAGGCTGACAACCTCAAACCCTTCGTTGTCTACGCCTTTGACGGCAACCAGAAGAGCCCGGTCACCGATCTCGACAACCTGCCACAAGGCAAACAGCTGGTCGCCGTCATCGGTCTGGTGCTGGAAGACATGGGCAATATCGCCCCCAACGTCGGCAAGCTGCGCTTTGGCAAGGAGGTCGCCTCGGCTCAGGCCACGGTCGACATGCTGCAAGCCAAGGGGATCCACCAGATCGTGGCGCTGACCCACATCGGCAACGAGCGGGATCTGGCACTGGCGGCCAAGGTAAACGGCCTCGATGCCATCGTCGGCGGCCACTCCCACAGCCTGCTCGGCGATTTTCGCAATATCGGCTGGGGCAAGACCGGCGATTACGCCAAGCTGGTGACCAATCCGGATGGCATCGGCAAGACCTGCGTGGTGCAGGCGGGCTCCTACGCCCAGGCCATCGGTCTGGCACAGGTGACCTTTGACAGCCAGGGTCAGGTGACAGACTGCCAGGGCCACAACAGCCTGCTGGCCAGCCGCGACTTCTTCGCCGATGCGGCGCGCAAGCAAGCACTCGACGAGACCCGCAGCAAAGAGGCGAGCCAGTTTGTCGACAACCAGCCCAATCTGGTGACCGTGGATGAAGACCCGCGCCTGCGCGGCATCATCGACAGCCACTACAAACCGGCGCTGGAGAAAGCTTATGGCCCAGTGATCGGCACCATCCCCGAGCAACTGCAAAATGCCCGTCGTCCCGGTGACAACGGCAGCGACAGCCACGGCTCAGATGTAGCGCCGCTGGTTGCCGAAGGGGAGTTCTACTGGGCCAATACCCCAGCAGTGCAAGCCCTGACCGGCGGCCCGGTCGATTTTTCTCTGGTTGCGGTGGGCGGCGTGCGCGCCGACCTGCCTGCTGGCGAATGGCGTGAGGGGGATAGCGCCCTCACCCTGTTGCCATTCAAGAACCAGCTCGCGGTGCTGACCCTGACCGGCGCCGAGGTACGCGCCCTGCTGACCGAGACCATCACCGCCACCCTGCCCGCCAGCGCCCATGCCGGCAAGTTCCCCTATGGCGGCCACCTGCGTTACACCTTCCAGGAGACCGACGCAGGCAAAGCGGGCACCCTGACCCAATTGCAGCGCAAGACCGCAAGCGGCGAGTGGCAAGATCTGGTGGATAGTCAGCGCTATCGGGTGGTGATGAACGCCTACAGCGCCAACGGCAACGATGGCTGGCAGGCACTGGCCAATGCCCAGCGTCAGAAGAGCGAGCGGGTTGACATCGCCAGCGTCAATGGCAAGCTGACCGCCTTCCCGGTGCTGAAGGTGGCACAAAACGGTGAACTGCTGAGCGCCGTCTATGCCCCGGGCCAGGCCCTCGATTGCAAAGCCAGCGGCGTGGATTGCGGCACCGATGCAGCGTCTTTTGTGGAGTATGTGCGCGATGCCCGTCCCACCCTGACCGCTCTGGATGAAGAGACCGTCACCCTGCTGCGTACCAAATAACGACGGTAGTCAACCGGGCACAATCCATCGGTCAACTGAAACGGGCCTCTTGCAAGAGGCCCGTTTGCCCACCGTTAGCCACCCATTGGCCGCAATAATGCTGCAAATCCCGCCATAACATGCGCATTGGTTGAGTGATCGCCACTCGGCGGCTAGAATATTGCGTCCTATTGCCCTGGGTAGTGTGCCCACGGCAGCTGCGAGTGAAGACATCAAGCGTGACAAGCGAAATCAAACTGATCGTCGGACTGGGCAACCCCGGCCCGGAATATGCCAAGACCCGCCACAACGCGGGCGCCTGGTATGTGGAGCAACTGGCCCGCTGGCACAATGTCAGCCTGCGTGAAGAACCCAAGTTCTTCGGCCATACTGCCCGCATCCTGGTCGAGGGGCAGGATGTGCGGTTGCTCATCCCGAACACCTATATGAACCTCTCTGGCAAGGCGGTGGCCGCACTGGCGCGTTTGTATCAGATTGAGCCGGAAGCGATTCTGGTGGCCCATGACGAACTGGATCTGCCGCCGGGCATCGCCAAGTTCAAGCAAGGTGGTGGTCACGGTGGCCATAACGGCCTCAAGGACATCATCGCCAAGATGGGCAACAACAATAACTTCTTCCGGCTGCGTCTCGGGATCGGCCATCCCGGCAGCAAAGAGCAGGTGGCAGGCTTCGTCCTGACCAAGGCCCCCAGCAGTGAACAGAACCTGATCGACGCCGCGCTGGACGAGTCCCTGCGCGCCACCGACATCCTGTTCAAACAAGATATGACCAAGGCCATGAATCGCTTGCACAGCTTCAAGGCGGAAAAGGGTTAGGTCGGTTTGACCCTGTACGGGCATTGTGCCGGTACATGAGCAACGACCAGAACAAGCATGACATGGGCCGCCTGCGGGCGACCCCCAACAGCATCCATCAAGTAAGGTAACAATCCATGGGTTTTAAATGCGGTATCGTGGGCCTGCCCAATGTAGGCAAATCCACCCTGTTCAACGCGCTGACCAAGGCCGGTATCGAAGCCGCCAACTTCCCGTTCTGCACCATCGAGCCGAACACAGGTGTGGTGCCGATGCCGGATCCCCGCCTCGATCAGCTGGCTGCCATCATCAATCCGCAGCGCGTTGTGCCGACCACCATGGAATTCGTCGACATCGCCGGTCTGGTTGCCGGTGCCTCCAAGGGTGAAGGTCTGGGTAACCAGTTCCTGGCCAACATCCGTGAAACCGAAGCGATCGGCCACGTTGTGCGCTGCTTCGACGACGAGAACATCATTCATGTTGCCGGCAAGGTCTCCCCTGCTGACGACATCGAAGTGATCAACACCGAGCTGGCCCTGTCGGACCTGGACGCCTGTGAGCGCGCCATTCACCGTCAGTCCAAGCGCGCCAAAGGCGGCGACAAAGATGCCAAGCTGGAAGTGGAAGTGCTTGAGAAGATCAAGGTCGCGCTGGAAAACGGCCAGATGATCCGCGGCATGAAGCTGGATAAAGAAGAGCTGGCCGCCGTGAGCCACCTCAACTTCCTGACCCTGAAACCCACCATGTATATCGCCAACGTGGCGGAAGATGGTTTCGAGAACAATCCCTATCTGGACAAGGTGCGTGAAATCGCCGCCGCCGAGAACGCGGTCGTAGTCGTGGTCTGCTGCGCCATCGAAGCCGACATCGCCGAACTGGACGATGAAGATCGCGCCGAGTTCATGGCAGATCTGGGCATCGAAGAGCCGGGCCTGAATCGCGTTATCCGCTCCGGCTACCAGCTGCTCAACCTGCAGACCTACTTCACCGCCGGTGTGAAAGAGGTACGCGCCTGGACTATTCCGGTCGGTGCCACTGCCCCGCAAGCGGCTGGCAAGATCCACACTGACTTTGAAAAAGGCTTTATTCGCGCCCAAACCATCGCCTTTGAAGACTTTATCAACTACAAGGGTGAGCAAGGCGCCAAGGAAGCGGGCAAGATGCGCGCTGAAGGGAAAGATTACATCGTCAAAGATGGCGATATCATGAACTTCCTGTTCAACGTCTAATCCCATGACAGGCCAGCATTTGCTGGCCTGTTTTTTATCTGCCATTGCCCGGGCAATCATGGCAATGTCTTAAAAAAAAGCAGATTGTTGGGCTTTTGCGCAACAGAGACCAATAACTGGTCAAACGCACTCAAATTGCGTTTTTCTGGCAAAAAAAGGGTTGACGCCCCAGAGCCAGATACGCATAATTCGGCCCGCACGGTGACGAGGCAACGACTCACCGGAAGCAAGGTTGGCTATGTAGCTCAGTTGGTTAGAGCATCGCACTCATAATGCGGGGGTCACAGGTTCGAATCCCGTCATAGCCACCATCTCTAGTTGGGGTATCGCCAAGCGGTAAGGCAGCGGGTTTTGATCTCGCCATCCCTAGGTTCGAATCCTAGTACCCCAGCCATTTTTAAAAGTTCTTTGCCAGTCCCGTGACTGTTGAGGAGCGCTGTTGGGGTATCGCCAAGCGGTAAGGCAGCGGGTTTTGATCTCGCCATCCCTAGGTTCGAATCCTAGTACCCCAGCCATTTTTAAAAGTTCTTTGCCAGTCTCATGACTGTTGAGGAGCGCTGTTGGGGTATCGCCAAGCGGTAAGGCAGCGGGTTTTGATCTCGCCATCCCTAGGTTCGAATCCTAGTACCCCAGCCATTTTTCTGTTCTCTTCCACATCAGTGGTCGATAACAAACGGCTATGTAGCTCAGTTGGTTAGAGCATCGCACTCATAATGCGGGGGTCACAGGTTCGAATCCCGTCATAGCCACCATTATTTCTGTTGGGGTATCGCCAAGCGGTAAGGCAGCGGGTTTTGATCTCGCCATCCCTAGGTTCGAATCCTAGTACCCCAGCCATTTTTCTGTTCTCTTCCACATCAGTGGTCGATAACAAACGGCTATGTAGCTCAGTTGGTTAGAGCATCGCACTCATAATGCGGGGGTCACAGGTTCGAATCCCGTCATAGCCACCATTAATATTGCGGAAGTGGCGAAATTGGTAGACGCACCAGATTTAGGTTCTGGCGCCCTAGGCGTGAGAGTTCGAGTCTCTCCTTCCGCACCATTAATAGCAGTACCAAACAGACCAGCTCACGCTGGTTTTTTTGTATCTGAAATTTGCCTCTCCCAAGTTTTTCTCTCGCGCCTCTATTAACCCATCTCCACGTTAATTTCCGTTCACGTCACTCTTCGCTTATTCCGAGCACGCCTTGCCATCTTGTCTCCCGGCCATAAAAAAGCGGCCCGCAGGCCGCTGGTGCACACATTCATCATCCCGGTTATCAGAACGGGAAGAACCAGGGGATCGCTACCACGCTCACCGCCATCACCAACAGGGTGAATGGCACCCCGATACGGATAAAGTCGGCGAACTTGTAGTTGCCCGGCCCCAGTACCAGGGTATTCACCGGTGACGAGACCGGCGTCATAAAAGCGGCCGAGGCGGCGATGGCAATGGTCATGGCAAACGGATAGGGCGAGACTCCCATCTGTTGCGCCGTGCCCAGCGCAATGGGCGCCATCAGCACAGCTGTCGCGGTGTTGGAGATAAAGAGCCCAATCACGGCACAGAGGGCAAACAGGCTGGCCAGCATCACCCGCGGCCCCATCTCCCCCACCGCATTCATCAAGCCACCGACGATCAGATCCACCCCGCCGGTTTTTTGCAGCGCCAGCGCGAAGGGGAGCATGCCGACGATGAGGATCAGGGTCGGCCAGTGGATCGACTTGTAGGCGCTCTCCATGTCGATGCAGCGAAACTTGCCCATCAGCAGACAGGCGATCAGCGCGGCAATCACGTTGGGCACCGGATCGGTCACCATCAGCAGGATCATCACTCCAAGACAGAAGAGGGCATGGATCGCCTGGCTGCGGGCGGGGGCCATCTCGTCCACTTCAGCGGGCAACCCCATCAGCAGAAAGTCGCGGCTATGGGTCTGCAACTGTCTGATGTGGCTCCAATTCCCTACCACCAGCAGGGTGTCGCCCATCTGCAGCGGCTCATCCACCAGCTTGCCTGCCAGCGCTTCACCGTCGCGGCGCAGCCCCACCACGCTCAGACCATAGCTGGAGCGGAAGGTCACCTCACGCACGCTTTTACCCAGCAGCTTGGACTCAGGGATCAGCGACACCTCGGCCATCCCCACCTCCCGCGCCTGATCGGAGAAATACTCCCCGCGCAGGATCATCGGCTCGAGCCGCGCCTCGCTGCAAAACGCCCGCACATCCACCTCGGGGTCTGACATGTCGATTAGCAGCACATCCTTGGCCTGGAACTCACTGATCCCCGACACCGGCACCATCACCCGGCGGAACTTGCGCCAGCGTTCCACCCCGATAACGTGGGCACCATAACGGGCGCGCAGTTGCAGCTCGTCCAGGGTGTGACCAATCAGCGGGGAGTCCGGCCGCAGCGCCAGACGACGGGCCCGACCGGCCAGTCGGTAGTCTCGGATCAGATCGCGCAGAGTGCGGCGCCCGGTCGGCTTGCCTTTACCCTCTTCCCCTTCACCCACCAAGGAGCCGCGCACCAGCAGCATGTAGAGGATGCCCAGCCCCAGGATCAGCACGCCCATGGGGGTGAAATCGAAGAACCCGAAACCATGTATGCCGTGGCGCATCAGCTCGCTGTTGACCACCATGTTGGGGGGCGTGGCCACCAGCGTCATCATGCCGCTGATCAGCCCGGCAAAACCGAGGGGCATCATCAGGCGACCGGCCGGGATCCCCATCCGGTTCGCCACACTCAGCACCACCGGGATAAAGATGGCCACCACCCCGGTGCTGCTCATCACAGCCCCCAAACTCGCCACCGCGACCATCAGCAACACCAGCAGCTTGGTCTCGCTGCTGCCCGCCACCTTAACCAATGCATCCCCCACCTGATAGGCGATGCCGGTACGCACCAGCCCCTCACCCACCACAAACAGGGCGGCAATCAGGATAACGTTGGGATCGCTAAAGCCCGCCAGCGCCTCCGGCAGGGTGAGGGTGCCGCTCAGCACAAAGAGGATAATGATCAACAGGGCGACCACATCCATGCGCACCTTGTTGGTCATGAAGAGATAGATGGCGCCAGCCAGCAGACAGAGCACCCAGACAAGCTCGGAATTCAATACAACCTCCTTTTATCACGTGATTCTCCTCCCGGAGAGTGGACTCTATCAGACCACAGCCACGGCGCTATCATCTTGCTACATATCAATAAAGTCCGGCCCGCCGGGGCCCCATAACCCATCACTGCTGGAATAACCGGGCAGCAGCGGCGATTTCTTTGATATGGGCCAAGCCCGGGGCGGACAAAAGTCCTGCCCCTCCTCCCCCTCACCCCTTAGAATGGCCCCTCGCATACTTACCCTCATGCCCAAGGATCAGAAAATGAGCATATTCGAGCTGTTCAGCATCAATAACACGCTAGTGACCATACCGCTGGGTGGCGGCTATGCCATGTCATGGATTGAAGCCATCGGCACCCTGTTCGGGCTGGCCTGCATCTGGTTCGCCAGTCAGGAGAAGACCATCAACTACCTGTTTGGTCTGATCAACGTCAGCCTGTTTGCCATCATCTTCTTCCAGATCCAGCTCTACGGGCTGTTGATGCTGCAGCTGTTCTTCTTCTGCGCCAACGTCTACGGCTGGTACGCCTGGACCCGCCCCGCCAACGATCAGGGGGATACCCTGCAGATCCGCTGGCTCAGCAAATCCAAACTGATGGTGACCGCCGCCGTGAGCGTGCTGGCCATCGCCCTGCTGACCCGCTATATCGACCCGGTCTTCGCCACCCTGGCGCGCACCTCGGTCTCCCTGCTCAACCTGTTTGGTGCTAACCTTGCTACCCCCGAGCCCTCCCCCGATGCCTTCCCGTTCTGGGATGCCACCATGACGGTGCTCTCGGTGGTCGCCCAGATCCTGATGACCCGCAAATACGTGGAGAACTGGATCCTCTGGGTCGTCATCAACATCATCAGCATCGGTGTCTATGCGGCGCAGGGCGTCTACGCCATGTCGCTGGAGTATCTGATCCTGCTGTTTATCGCCGCCAACGGCACTCGCCTCTGGGTGATTGCCGCCAAGCGACAGCCACAAGGTCTGTAAGCCATGAGTCTGTTACCCCATATCCAGTGCCGCCCCGACCAGATTGCCGAGCGGGTGGTACTGTGCGGCGACCCGGCCCGGGTCGATCGCATCGCCAGCCAGCTCGAGCAGTGTGAAGTGCTGGGGCAAAACCGGGAGTTTCGCCTCATCAACGGCCGCTATCAGGGGCTGCCCATCACGGTTTGCAGCACCGGCATCGGCGGTGCCTCGGCCATCATCGCGCTGGAGGAGCTGGTGCAAGCCGGTGCCCGCTCGCTTATTCGGGTCGGCTCCGCCGGAGCCCTGCAGCACGACATCGGGCTCGGCGACCTTATCGTGGTGGAAGGGGCGGTACGCAATGAGGGCGCCTCGCAGGCCTATCTGCCCGCCGAGTACCCCGCCTGCGCCGATATCTGGCTGCAAGCGGCCCTGCTCAACCATGTGGCCACTGGCAGCCAGCCTCATTGGCACGGATTGGTACGCTCCCACGACAGCTTCTATCGGGATGATGAGCAGGAGGTGTGCCGCTACTGGCATGCCCGTGGTGTGCTGGGCGCCGATATGGAGACCGCCTCCCTGCTGACCGTGGGGCGCCTGCGCAAGGTGCGGGTTGCCGCCGTGCTCTGCAACGTGGTGCTGTTCGAGCAGGATGTGCAGGATGGGGTCAATGAGTACGTCAACGCCGAGCAGGCCATGATGAACGGCGAGCGAAACGCCATCGCCGCAGCCCTCCACGCCCTGGTGCAATAACCCGCAAATCGTTAATCACGGCACATTCGACAGGAGGCGGGCTGGTATCCGGCCCGCGCTCTTGCTAGCCTCATGGCCCTCGTCATCGGTGCGACAGGTACGTCATGCAGCAACAGCCCTATCCCCTCGGTCGTTTTCACGCCGAACTCGCCAAACTGGAACCCCGCTTTGCCGCGGCGCTGGAAGCGTGCACCCTGTTTCTGCGTCGCTACCTGCCGGGCGAATCCATCATGCGGCAGGGGGAGCTGAGCGAGCAGCTCTATCTGGTGGGCGCAGGGCGGGTCTCCCTCAATAGCGCCGTCCACTCGGGCCGCATCTTCCAGCTCGGCGAGATTGAGTGTCACAGCCAGATCTTCGGCGAAATGGAGTTCTTCAGCGCCACCCCGGTGCAGTGGAACGTGGTGGCCGAGACCGAGCTGGATGCCCGGGTCATCTGCGCCAACAAACTAGCCCTGCGCCTGCTGGCAGAACCGGAGTTGACCCTCTTTTTCGCCGCCGCACTTGCCAGCGACTATCTCGATACCCTGGAGATCACCACCAGCCGGCTGCTCCACCCCATCGCCTACAACATCGCCTACGAGTTGTGGCGAGAATGCCAGCGCACCCCCATGCTGGGGTCACGCAAGCGGGCCCATGAGGCGGCGCGCTTCGGCACCACAGAGCGGGTTTACCGCCGCGCCCTCAAGGAACTGGTCGAACAGGGCATAATTGCCGACGGCAGCAATGGCCCCGTTATCGCCGATCTGGCCAGGCTGCGCGCCTATCTCGATCTTTGATTTCCATTCACCTCATTTCGATTCACCCAGTCAGGTGTCACTATGTCTGTTCATTCCTATCCCGAATTCACCTTCTTCAGCCGCTTCGTTGCCGATATTCAGGCGGGCAGCAAGACCATCACCATCCGTGACAAAAGCGAGGCCAACTGGCAGCCCGGCCAGCGGCTGGCCCTGTTCACCAACCCGGAGCACCAGCCCTTTGGCACCATTGAGGTGCTCTCGGTCAAGGCGGTCGCCTTCGATGAACTGAATGACGAGCACGCCCGTCAGGAGAACATGACCCTCCCCGAGCTCAAACAGGTGATCCGCGACATCTACCCCTATCTGCCGCCGCTCTATGTGATTGAATTCGTGCTGATTGAAGCCTGATTTTGTGAGCTGCCTCAGCTAACGCCGGTTGCGCTTTCTGGCTAAAAGCGCAAAATAACTGTTTTTATATACAGTCATTAGTGCGTTATGGAAACACAACTTGAACCGGCCATTGCGGCCATGGTGGCAGAATTCATTGCCGCAGGCCGCCCCAAGGCGAGCAGCCTGAGCTGGCAGGAGCGGCGTGAAGGCTATCTTGCTTCAGCCATATTGGGTGGTGAACGGGAAAAGGTTGGCGCTGTCGAAGAGTGGCAAAATGGCCATTATTCCGTTCGCCTCTATCAACCAACACCAACCTCAAGTGCAAGCCATCCGGCCCTGATCTACTTTCATGGCGGCTGTTTTGTCAGCGGTGAGTTCGACACTCACGACCGCCAGATGCGCATGCTGTGCAATCGCGCCGAGGCACTGGTGTTCGCGGTACATACCCGCCTTGCCCCTGAACACACCTATCCTGCAGCACATGACGATGCACTGGCAGCCACGCTCGCCATCATGGCCGATGTGGAGAAATGGCATGGGGATCCGGCAAGGATTGCCCTTGCGGGCGATAGTGCCGGCGGCCACCTAGCCCTGATCACCACCTTACGACTCAAGGAGCGAGGCGCCCCCTTGCCTGCCGCCCAACTGCTCATCTATCCGATGCTCGATGCTGCGGGCGACAGTGACAGCTATCGGCAGCTAGGGGATGATTACCTCATCACCCGCGACATGCTGTTAAGCGGTTTTCACGCCTATCTGGGTGAGCAGCCCGCCACTCACCCCGAAGCAAGTCCGCTCCATCATCCAGCCCTGTCAGGATTACCGCCGACCCATATCGTAACGGCGGAATATGATCCGCTGCGCGATGAGGGGGAAGCCTTCTATCGCAAACTGCTGCAAGCCGGTGTCACGGCTACCTGTCAGCGGCAACTGGGTGTGATACACGGCTTCTTCCAACTGGCCGGAGTCAGCCCCGCGGCGCGTCAGCTCATTGAACAACTCTCCGACTGGTTGCGTAACCAGTAACAGAGGACCAATTGCATCCATTTTCGCACGCCTTTATAGTTGCCAGCTGACTCAAACGCACCCTTGGTGAGCCCCATGTTAGATAGTACCAATCTTGCCCCACACGAACGATGGTGGCTGACTTTAACCTCCCCACAGATCGCCTTCCAGACCGAGTGGCGCGAGTATCTCAAACCCACCTCCCTGCGAGATGGCCTGGAGGAGAGGAATGCACTCGCCGACGACTGGGGCATTGAGAATCGCCTCGACTTGCACCGGCAGGTTCGTCAGCTGGCCTTTGGCGACTGCCACGGGCATCTCATGCTCGAGGAATACGGCGCCTTTCACTGCCTGCAACCGAGCCAGTGGCAAACCATGCGAGAGCGCGCAACCTCGCCGCGTCACCGCGCCTCACTCGATTTCGTGGCTCGTACCGCCCCCTATATCGGCCCCCATGGTGTGCAGGCATGGGACTATGGGCGCGCCTCGTACCTCACCCGGGAGGGGCTGCGTTTTGGCTGGGTCAGCGAGGAGGAGTTCGGCTTTATCCACAACCATCTCGCCCACCAGGCTCGTCGGCGTTACCACTCCTGGGAACAGTACACCCAGGCCTGGTATGCCGGCCGCTGCCTATGGAAATTCAGTCATGAAGAGGGGGAGCCGGAGCAAGCCGCCCAGGCTCTGCTACACGGCTGGATTGCCAGGGAGATGAGGACAATGCTGGCAGATGCGCTCAGGGATAAGGAGAACCCGATCCACGGACAGAGCTGGTACGAGGTCTCCCTACCCGACATAGATCAGCCCCAAAGCCTCATTGACCTCTTCAACAGCGATCCGCAGGAATAAAACATGGATATCTGGCAACGTCTCGGTCTTCAAGAGACCAACGATCTGGCCGCTATCAAGCGCGCCTACCATATCAAATTGCGTGACTGCCACCCGGAAGACGATCCCGAAGGCTTCCGCCTGCTGCGCGAGGCTTATGAAGAGGCCAGCCGGCCGCGTCCAGCCATGAGTGACGCCTCGAAGCCACAGACCGAGCTGGTTCGTCCGGCCGACGCCGCTGAACTGACCGCCCTGCTTGAACTGCTTGGGGATGCCAGCCGGCGATTTGTAATGACCGAATGGGATAAGTGGCAGACATCACTGCAGTCACTTTCGCTGGTGCAGCAGAGCCGGCTGTCGGACGAGGTGCTGCAACACATCTTTCAATGGCAATGGTTGCCAGCACCGGTGATCGAGCGTCTCTGGCAAGCGCTCGACTGGGCGTCACTGCTTCGCCTTTCCGGGGACATGCAAAAGAAGGGGGAATTTCTCGACTGGTGGCGTCAGACGCCGCTGGCAGCCCCTCTGAAGTGGCTTGCCACCCTTGATCATGCCCGTCAGCGCGCAGTGTTGGCCTTCTATCAGCCACTGCTGCTATCGCTCGAGGCAGGTGATCGCAATAGCGTGTTAGGGCTCATCTATCACTCAGCCCTCCCCATCGTCGGTGACCACCCGGACCTGCTTCGGCTGCAGTTGCGCGCGCTCCATGCCGCCGGTACTCACGGTGATCCCACCCACCGTCTTGCGCTCACACTTGCTCTGCTGGAGCAGGATCACCTCAGTGAAGATGACTGGCACCTGCTCTCCGACGCCAGCCTGCGCTGCGGCAAGGAACAGCTGGTGATGCAGGTCGCCGAGGCACTGGAAGAGCGGGAATACGAGGCGCTGCTCGCCAATCACCTTATCCAATGGCATCTAGACAGCGATCAGGAGCTGTCCCGCTGGCTGCAGGCATTCGCCACCGCCCAGAAGTGGCCCGCCTCACGCAGCGCCTATTGGGAACCCCAGTGGCTAATGCTGCCCTGGCAGCAGCCGGACCCGGTGGAAGAGTGGCTGCACGACCAGATGCTGGGGTTTGACAATATGCCGCTCACCGCCCTGGCGCTGGACGCGCTACCCGGCACACGTGGTGCCCTGGCCAGCCTATGGTGGCACAGCGAATACGGCACCTGGCAGGCACTGGAAGCGGCACTGACACAGCCCGAGCTGGCCGAGGCCGAGGGCGGCTGGCGGTACCTCGCACATCTGCTGCAACGCCACGCTCGCCGCAAACTGGCCGAGCGGCCAGCACTGCCCCTGCTTGATACACTGCTTGCCCGCTATGGCAACGATGACTGGCTGAGTATCGCGCCCCCCAGTGCCGAGCAGATTGCCTGCGCCACGCCGGAGCAGTGGCTCGATTGCCTGCGCCGCTATCCGCTGCTGCCTGACTCCTGGTTCAAGGCCATCGCCCAGCGCGCAAGCAATGAAGGATGGGATGAGCGGATGATGCTGGGGATGCATCTGGGCGCTCGTCTCTCTCATCAACGCTACTACAGCGATATGGTGCTCAGCGATGCCTGGCATGGCGAGAGCTGGCCCGGTTGTTTCCGCTGGGCACAGTTCTATTACGCCTACGCCTGGACACCGACACAGCATCTCGCTGCCCTGCGCCACGCCATGGGCGTGCTGCCCCCCAGCCAGGATGACACCCCGCTCGCCACCGTACTGCGTCTCTCGGCACAGCCCACTGTCTATCAGGCAGCCATCACCACGGCGTGCGCCCGCTGGCCAGAGCAATACGTGCTGTCAGTGACCCTGAGCAATCAGACCGATCTGCTGCGTAACTCGGAGGTGAGCGATCAGTCACTGCTCGACAGAGCCAGGGCCCATGAGTTGCCCGCGCTCGCCGCCCTGATTGGCCGGCGCCTCGATAACGAACCGGATCTCGCCAGCAGCATAGTGCTGTGGAACCTGCTGCTCTGCCACCCGGAGAGCAACGCAGCCTATGCCTACCTGCTGAGCCCTCTACGCAGACGAATGGAGGCCATTAGAAAGGAGTGGAATCTGGATTTGGCAAACTATCCGTATCACAAGGAGTCCCTCATATACGGATATCTGATTCAGGACACCGACACGATCACCGCGCCCACGATTCTGGAGCAGCATCTTCCTTGTGAGAATGCAGCCACCTTTGTCCATCCCAGTTGCTATTGCCTCGGGCTACTGACCCATGACGTGAATCGAAGCGGTTTTAACAGCCGACTCATCCAGCCGCTACTAAGGGACCAGGAATCGCTCTCCCCACCCCAGCGAGAGGCGGCCAGCCTCACGCTCGGTTACCTCGAAGACAAGCTCAATCAACAGCTTGAACATGACAGAGCACATGACCGCTCACGCTTCAAACAGCTGGGTAAAGGCGCGCTCCTGTTCACCATGCTCATCGGCTTGCTGCAACTCTTCATGGTCTTCCCGTTGAGCGACCACCCCTTCTCCATACTGGGTGATCCCTACATGGCCTGGAAAACGGAGCGTGGCAGTCTGATCGCCCTCTATAGCGTCTTGTTCTTGAACGTCTATCTCATCTATCAGGTAACGCGAGGCACCAAACGGCGACCCGTGTTACAGCTCTATTGGCTATGGAGCGCAATGTGGTTTTCGATTCTATTTCTCTCCAATTCGGCGTTTTGGGGACTGCCCATCTGGTTGGGGCATCTACTCGCCATCTCAGGCGTCAAAGCGGGAGAGCTGCGCCACGGGTGGCCCAAGGCATTCTATGCCAAGGGCCGCATGTCGCTTGAGGAAATTATTGGCTAGTGCCACTGCTTGAGCAGGGCATTCATCTCTTCGCGAAATGAGCGGATAAGCTGTGGGTCCTGGCCAGCCAGGACCCGTTCAAATTGCAGCAGCCACTGCTCTATCTGACGCCGCTCGTCACCGATGCTCTCTTCATAGAGTTGCTGTAATCGCTCGCTCAGGGTCAGATTGGGCAACGCATCGCGCGGATGTTGCTTGAGACGGGCCAGACGCTCTCGACTCTCGTGCTTGCCCTCTTCGGTCACGCCAGCCGGACTTCTGTCTATTACCTTCTGGAACTGCTCACCCGAATTCACCAGGGTAACGTCAACCTCCAGCATGCCGTTGATGTCATAACTGAAACGCACATCCACTTCCTGAATGCCCTTGCCGGTCGGCAACGGGATCTCGAGATCGTCCACATGCAGGTTGTCGCGCACCCAGAAGCGCTCCCCCTGATAGATGCTGATGCACACAGCACTCTGTTGTTCGTGACCACTGCGGTAACGCTCCACTCGTGAAGCTGGTACAACTGTATTGCGCTCGAGGATGGGACTAAAGATGCCGTGCTGGTCACCCTGGCTGACAGCGATGCCCAGCGTGAAAGGACAAACGTCTGTCATGATGAGTTCTTCAACCGCACTGTCACGCAAACGGCAGGCAGCTTGGATAGCAGCTCCCATGGCGACCACCCGATCCGGATCCAGCTCGTGGCGGCCAAAGCGACCAAGCAGACGCACCGCCATTTGTTGTACCTCGCTCTGGCGGCTCGCTCCACCGACAAAGATCAGCTCATCAACCTCGTCGGGACGCAGGCGCGCATCGGAGAGCGCCTGACTCAAGGGTTTACGTAACCGGGTGAGGGTATCGCGCCAGGTCTCGGTCAGCTCGCTTTCGGAGAAACTGAATTTCCGGTTCCACTCTGCACCAAGCTCGACATCAAGGCCGCTACCACTGCGATGACGTTTAGCCCGCTCGCAGGACAAATAAACTTGCCCGAGTTGGGAGAGCGTCAGTTCACCGCGATCGGTGTTGAGCCTGCTAAGCACCGCATCGACCAAATCTTGGGTAAAGTCCTCGCCACCGAGCCGATTGTCTCCCGCCGAGGCTCGCACCTCCATGATGCCATCCTGATACTCCACCACGGTCACATCGAAGGTCCCCCCGCCCAAATCAAACACCAGAAAACGGCGGCTGTACTGCTCATGCAGGCTGTAAGCCATGGCGGCTGCCGTCGGCTCGTTGATAAGGCGCACCGCATCAAGCCCAGCCAACTCGGCCGCCAGTCGCACCTGCTTGCGCTGCTGATCGCCAAAGTAGGCTGGCACCGAGATAACCACCTCGCTCACAGGGTGGCCGAGCCACGCCTCGGCATCCGACTTCAGGCTCCCCAGAACCAATGCACAGAGCTCGGTCGGTGTGTACTGCTCCTTGCCCAGTCGATAACGCCGCTCACTGCCCAGAAAACGCTTGAAGTGAGACGCTGTATTGGTAGGGTCCGTTAGCAGGCGGGTAGCAGCAGCCTGACCCACCAGCAGGGTGTTGTCCTCACCAATGCTGACAATCGACGGCGTCAGATCCTCGCCATGGGCATTAGGTATGAGTTGAGCCTGGCCCTCACGCCATACTGCGATCGCGCTGTTGGTTGTCCCCAGATCAATGCCAATGGCTGGGTTCTGCATCTGCGTCATGAGAATGCCTCTTCACCTTTTGACTACATGAAAGAGCAAGGATTGTGCTGTGCATACAAAAAGTGGTCAAGTGAAGCCCAACGTTAGTTCATCGGCTCATTTCACTCACAAGCCTTAATTGGCTTCAATTTGGCCTTTGCCGATCGATGTGTTAATAGTGTCCTCTTTTGAATCAGGGAGGTGACCCGAGTGTTTGAGATAGCGAGCCTGCGAGAGGGCATGATGCACGGGGTCGAGCTGTTCCAGCTGCTGCTGGAGATCATCTCCATCGCCTGTGTGGTGATAGGGCTTGGCAAGACCCTCTGGCTGGCGGCACGGATGGAGGATCACGAACCTGGCTTTCCGCGCATTCGCCTCTGTTTTGGCAGCTGGCTTATTCTGGCGCTGGAGTTCCAGCTCGCCGCCGACATCCTGGCCACCACGGTCGCGCCGAGCAAGGAGGAGCTGATCCGCCTCGCCATCATCGCGGTGATCCGCACTTTCCTGAACTACTTCCTCGGCAAGGAGCTGGAAGCCCAGACCGAACGCCAGCAGGAGCAGCGCAGCGAGCAGGCCAAGGCTGCTCAATAACCTCTATTCCTGCAGAGTATCGGTGCTAAGTGCCGTGTCATCCCGACCACCGCCGTGGCCTGGGATGGCACCTTTGTGACCCTTCCCGCACTTTTGGCAATCAGCCAACTATGGAACCCTTTTCAAGGTTTCCCCTGCCCTGTCGAGTACCCGTTCATCTGCGTAAGATAGAAAATCTTCTCCCCTAACCGGCCAAGCTGATGAATACGCACTCCCTTCACACGCCCGATATCGACCTCGATAGCTGCGTCATCTACCAGATCTACCCCATGAGTTTTCAGGACAGCGATGGCGACGGTATGGGCGACATCAACGGCATCCGTCAGCGCCTAGGATATCTGGCCACCCTCGGGGTCGATATGCTCTGGCTCACCCCCATCTATCGCTCCCCCAAACGGGACAACGGCTACGATGTGGCGGACTACCGTGCCATCGACCCCGCCTTCGGCACCCTGACCGAGATGGAGCAGCTGATAGCCGAAGCAGCCGCTCACGGCATCGGCATCATGATGGATATCGTCGCCAACCACACCTCCACCGAGCACGAGTGGTTTATGAAGGCACTGGCCGGCGATCCCCGTTATCAGGGTTATTACGTATTCCGGGATCAAGCCTTTGTCGATGCTCACCCCATCACCTCGATTTTTGGCGGCAGCGGCTGGCAGTATGTGCCAGCGCTTGATCGCTACTACCTGCACAACTTCGATCCCAGTCAGGCCGATCTGGACTGGGACAACCCGGCAGTGCGGGCCGAAATGGCGGCGGTGATCAACTTCTGGCTGGGCAAAGGGATCAAGGGATTTCGCTTCGATGTGATAGACATGGTGAGCAAGGAGTGGGACCGGCTGGCCATGAGCAATGGCCCGCGCCTGCACGACTATATCCGCGAGCTCAATGCCGCGAGCTTCGGCAGAAAGGGGATCATCACGGTGGGGGAGACCTGGGGAGCCGATCTCGCCCATATGCAGAACTATTCGAACCACGATGGCAGCGAGTTCAGCATGGTGTTCAACTTCGAGCATCTGGGGCTCGGCAGTGACAAGTGGTCATCCCGCTTTGATCCCCTCGCCTTCAAGCGAGCCATGGCCCGCCACCAGCAAGGGCTGCACGGTCAGGGCTGGAACAGCCTGTTTCTCGGCAACCACGACCTGCCTCGCGCTGTCTCCCGCTTTGGCGATGACAGGCCAGAGTGGCGGGAAACCAGTGCCAGGCTGTGGGCCATGGTGTTGCACCTGATGCAGGGCACTCCCTTCATCTATCAGGGGGAGGAGCTGGCCATGACCAACCGCCACTGGCAGCCGGACGAGCTGCGCGATGTGGAGGCCATCAACTACCGCGCCAGCCAGTCAGGGCTGGATCCTGCCGAGCTGAGTCGGCGGCTCGATGCCATCAGCCGCGACAATGCCCGTACCCCGATGCAGTGGGATGCAGGTCCCCACGCCGGTTTCACCTCCACCACACCCTGGATTGCCCTCAACGCCAATCACATCGAGATTAATGCCGCCGAGCAACTGGCCCGCCCCGACTCGCCGTTTCACTGCTATCGCCAGCTTATCGCCCTGCGCAAGGCCCACCCTGTCGTTCGCCACGGCAATTTCGAGCTGCTGGATGGGGACGACCCCGAGCGCATCAGCTATCGCCGCCACTGGCAGGATCCGGCCAGCGGAGAGCGGCACACCCTGCTGCTGCTCGCCAATCTCACGGCGACCCCCTTGCCGATGCCCCACTTCGACAAGGTGACAGACAAGATGCGTTTGCTGCTGGCCAATTACCCAAGTGAACCACTGCCGCTCTTCGCCCCTTATCAGTGCACCATCTGGCTGCAAGTGGAGCAGGGTTAACCCCGTGTTGAGGGGCCATACCAATGGCCCGTCAGCCACCTCCCGTTGGTTACCAGCATAAAATCACGCCCCCACGCGGTGGGATTAAATTAACCACTATTACTGACTTATTAATTGATTATTTATCCCGTTTGATACGCTCTCATTGCCCCTCTTACTATGCCAGCGACCTATCCATTGCCGATGCAACTATCGGCCTTCAAACTGGCATAGCAAAGTGGAAAACACATGATCACCACAGACGGGAATAACGCAGTCGCCTCGGTGGCGTACCGCACCAGCGAAGTCATCGCCATCTACCCCATCACCCCCAGCTCGGCCATGGCTGAGCAGTCGTCGGCCTGGTCGAGCGAACGGGGCAAGAACCTCTGGGGGGATGTGCCCCGGGTTGTCGAGATGCAGTCGGAAGGGGGCGCCATCGCTGCCGTCCACGGTGCCCTGCAGACCGGCGCGCTGGCGACCTCGTTTACCTCGTCGCAGGGTTTGCTGCTGATGATCCCCAACCTCTACAAGCTGGCGGGTCAGCTCATCCCCTTCGTGCTGCATGTGGCGGCGCGTACCGTGGCGACCCATGCGCTATCGATCTTTGGCGATCACTCGGACGTGATGGCAGTGCGCCAGACCGGCTGCGCCATGCTCTGTGCCAGCAATGTGCAGGAGGCGCAGGATTTCGCCCTGATCTCCCAGATAGCGAGCCTCAACAGCCGCCTCCCCTTTATCCACTTCTTCGACGGCTTTCGTACCTCTCACGAGATCGCCAAGATAGCGCCACTCGCTGACGACACCCTGAGCGCCCTGCTGCCCGCAGATGCCATCCGTGCCCATCGTGACCGGGCGCTCACCCCCGACAAACCGGTCATTCGCGGCACCGCTGCCAACCCGGACACCTACTTCCAGTGCCGAGAGGCGAGCAATCCCTGGTATGACGCCGCCTATGGCCATGTGAGCGAAGCGATGCAGGCTTTTGGCGAGCAGACCGGCCGCCACTACCGGCCATTTGAATACGTCGGCCACCCGCAGGCGGAGCGAATTGTGGTGCTGATGGGTTCGGCCATCGGCACCTGTGAGGAGGTGATCGAGCGCCTGCTGGCCCAAGGGGAGAAGGTGGGGCTGGTGAAGGTGCGGCTGTTCCGTCCCTTCTCGGCCGGGCACCTGCTGGCCGCAATTCCGGAGAGTGCCCGCGCCATCGCCGTGCTGGATCGCACCAAGGAGCCGGGCGCACAGGCCGAGCCCCTCAATCTCGACGTGATGACAGCGCTGGCCGAAGCGGTCAGCCGGGGCGAGCGGGCAAACCTGCCGCGGGTTATCGGCGGTCGCTACGGCCTCTCCTCCAAAGAGTTCGGCCCCGCCTGCGCGCTGGCGGTGTTTGCCGAACTGGCGCAAGAGAACCCGCGCCCGCGCTTTACCGTCGGCATCTTTGACGACGTCACTGGGCTCTCGTTGCCACTGCCCGCCATCGACCATGGTCAACACCGGGGCGGTCAGAGCAAGCTGGAGGCCCTCTTCTACGGCCTTGGCAGCGATGGCACCGTCTCAGCGGCCAAGAACAGCATCAAGATCCTCGGCAACCACACCGACCTCTATCCGCAGGGCTATTTCGTCTACGACTCCAAGAAGGCGGGAGGCCTCACCGTCTCTCACCTGCGGGTGGGCGAGCGGCCGCTGCAATCGGCCTATCTGGTGGAAGAGGCGGACTTTATCGGCTGCCATCAGTGGCAGTTTGTCGACAAGTACCGGATGGCGGAGCGCTTGAAAACAGGCGGCATCTTCCTGCTTAACACCCCCTACAGCGAAGCGGAGATCTGGCAGCGCCTCCCCAGCGAGGTGCAGCACGCCCTGCGCGAAAAAGAGGCGCGCTTCTACATCATCAACGCCGCCAAAATTGCCCGCGACTGCCAGCTTGGTAACCGCATCAATACCGTGATGCAGATGGCCTTCTTCCAGCTCAGCGCCATCATTCCCCCCGCAGAGGCGACCAGCCTGCTGAAGCAGGCCATCGCCACCAGCTATGGCAGCAAGGGACAAGCGCTGGTCGAACGCAACTGGCAGGCACTGGGGGCGACCTGCGCCGCCCTGACCCGGGTGCCACTTGGCGAGCTGGATCCCGCCAGCCGCCCCCGCCAGCCGGTGGTTTCGGCCAAGGCCCCCGACTTTGTCCAGACCGTCACTGCCGCCATGCTGGCGGGGCTGGGTGACAGCCTGCCGGTTTCCGCCTTCCCGCCGGATGGCACCTGGCCGGTCGGCACCACCCGCTGGGAGAAGCGCAACATCGCCAAGGAGATCCCCATCTGGGAGGCGGAGCTCTGTACCCAATGCAACTACTGTGTCGCCGCCTGCCCCCACTCGGCCATTCGCGCCAAGGTGGTAGAGCCGGATGCGCTGGCCGCAGCTCCCGCCACTCTCGATGCGCTGGATGTGAAATCCCGTGACATGCGCGGCCAGCAGTACGTGCTGCAGGTGGCGCCGGAGGATTGCACCGGCTGCAACCTCTGCGTAGAGGTGTGCCCGGCCAAGGATCGCAGCAACCCGGATCGCAAGGCGATCAATATGGCTTCACGCCTCGATCACCTCGACGAGCAGAAGGCCAACTACGACTTCTTCCTCGACCTGCCAGAGCGTAGCGCCGAGCAGCTGGAGCGCATCGACATCCGCACCTCCCAGCTCATCTCGCCGCTATTTGAATACTCCGGCGCCTGCTCCGGCTGTGGCGAAACGCCCTACATCAAGCTGCTGACCCAGCTCTATGGCGATCGGCTGCTGATTGCCAACGCCACCGGCTGCTCGTCCATTTATGGCGGCAACCTGCCTACCACCCCCTACACCACCAACGCCGACGGGCGCGGGCCGGCCTGGGCCAACTCGTTGTTTGAAGACAACGCCGAGTTCGGACTGGGCTTCCGTCTTACCGTCGATCAGCACAGGGAACGGGTGCGCCGTCTGCTGGCGAGCCTGGGCGACACCATCCCGGCAGCGCTGCGCGAGGCGCTCGGCGATGCCACCCTGCCGATTTCCGAGCAGCGGGCCCATATCCAGCAGTTGCGAGTGTTGCTGCAGGAGAGCAAGGCCCCGGAGGCCCTTGAACTGGCCCGCGATGCGGACTATCTGGTGGAGAAATCGGTCTGGCTCATCGGCGGCGATGGCTGGGCCTACGACATCGGCTTTGGCGGGCTCGACCATGTGCTGAGTCTGGGGGAGAACATCAATGTGCTGGTGCTCGATACCCAGTGCTACTCCAACACCGGCGGCCAGCAGTCGAAGGCGACGCCACTCGGTGCCATCACCAAGTTTGGCGAGCAGGGCAAACGCAAGGCACGCAAGGATCTCGGTGCCAGCGTGATGATGTATGGTCACGTCTATGTGGCGCAGATCTCCCTCGGCGCCCAGATGAACCAGACAGTGAAGGCGATTCAGGAGGCGGAAGCCTACCCGGGCCCCTCGCTCATCATCGCCTACAGCCCCTGCGAGGAACATGGCTACGACATGGCCGAGAGCCACGAGCAGATGAAACAGCTGACCGCCACCGGCTTCTGGCCCCTCTACCGCTTCGATCCGCGCCGCGCTGACGAAGGCAAACTGCCGCTGGCACTCGACTCGCGGGCACCCAATGCCTCGCTGGCCGAGACCTTGCGCCATGAGCCCCGCTTCCAGCGGCTGGAGCGCCAGCTGCCGGAGGTGGCCAGCCAGCTCTATGAAGAGGCGGAGCAGGAGGCCAATCGCCGCTTCGCCTGGCTGAGCCAGCTGGCAGGCAAGGAGAGCCCGGCGCAGGAGTAAGCCACGTATGGCTTGATGGCAGCAGCCACTCTATTCACCAAATAACCATCAGGGCTCCCCGCGGGGAGCCCTGATGCTAGCTATGGTGAGCCAATGTCGGCACAGGCCGGCTCAGGCGCTGATGGAGGCCAGCTCATGGCGCTTCAACGCCAGCAATGTGATGAGCAGCGCCAGCGTGGCGATCAGTGCCATGCCGATATAGGTCGCGCTGAAGCCCGGGGCCAGCAGATCGGGGGCGAGCCGGCTCAGATCGCCACCGCTGCCGGCTGGCAGGCGGAAATGAAACAGCATGGAGCAGATAGCCACGCCGACGGCACCGCCAAGCTCCCGCCCGAAGTTGAACAGCGACATGCCGATGCCGCGATCTTCCCGTGGCAGGGCATTCTGTACCACCACCGAGAGGGCGGGCAGCACCAGACCCAGACCAATACCGGCAAACCCGAGCGCCAGCTTGACCCAGGCATCGAAGTGGATCTGCCACAGAGCCACCGCGGCCAGCGCAAACCCGACCGCAACAAAGCTTTTGTAGTGACCGGTACGGCCAATCAGCTTGCCGCCGACAAAGGCGCCGGCAGTGATGCAAATCATGAAGATGACCATGATGGCGCCGCTCTCGCTGGCGCTCATCCCCTTCTGCCACTGCATCTGCAACGGCAGATAGACCAGCACGGCAAACATCAGTAGCTGGGAGAGCATCACCAGCAGCACGCTCACCAGATAGCCGGGCAGCCGGGCCAGATGGGCAGGCAATATGGGGTCGTGGGCATGCCGCTCAATCAGAATGAGCAGCAGCAACGCGACGCCCAGCGCCGCCGAGAGCCAGACGGCGGGCAGCGCCGCCTCCGGCGAGAGCAGCAACAGGGTGAGCGTGGTGACGGTAATCAGCAGACCCGCGCCCTTCCAGTCGAAGCGACTGTGGCGACGCACGTTGAGTTGCTTGAGGTTGCGGTTGATGAGAAAGACTGCCAGCGCCCCGAGCGGCAGATTGATCCAGAAGATCCAGCGCCAGCTGAGTTGCTCGGTGAAGTAGCCGCCAAGCAAGGGGCCGGCGATGCTGGAGACCGCATAGACCGCCGAGATGTAGCCCTGATACTTGCCCACCTCCCGTGGCGGAATGGTGTCGGCAATCACGGTAAACGCGAGGGCAATCAGGCCGCCGCCCCCCAGCCCTTGCAGCACCCGTGCTGCCAGCAGGGTCTGCAGATCCTGGGAGAGGGCGCAGGCCACCGAGCCCGCCAGAAACAGGCCGATGCCGATATTGAGCATCCGCACCCGGCCAAAAAGATCGCTCAGCTTGCCATAGAGGGGCAGCACGGCGGTGGCCGCCAACAGGTAGGCGGTGACCACCCAGGTGAGGGCGGCCCCAGCGTGCAGCTCGGCGCCAATCATGGGCAGCGGGGTGGTGACTATGCTCTTTTCCAGTGAACCAAGCGCGATCACCAGCGCCACACTGGAGAAGATGGTTTTGGGGGATATTTTCGAGGTCATAAGCGGACTCGCAGATCTGATATGCCAAAGTATCCGGCAATGAACGGATTATTGTCTCACAAATCAGCAAGAGATAGAAAAAACGGCGGCCGCAATCTGCCCAACCATGAGGCCGATCCCACAAAATGCCGACCGTTTCTGTTAGCCTGCTCTATTTGATTCGAGGAGCCCCCATGAGCGAGCGTGAGCAGTATGGGTTTGATCACTACGATGCCCTGATTTTCGATATGGATGGCACTTTGGTAGATTCCATGCCCCTTCATCTGGATGCCTGGGAGCTTACCTGCGCCGAATTCGGCATCCCCTTCGAGCGGGATCAGCTCTATCAGTACGGCGGCATTCCCACCCGCAAGATCATCGCCATGCTGGCCGAGCAGCAGGGGCTGACGGTGGATGTTGAGGCCTTTACCCGTCGCAAGATTGCCCTCTATATGGAACATATCGACAAGGCCAGCGTCTTTCCCAAGATGTGGGAACTGGTCAGGCACTATCACGGCAAGGTCAAGATGGGGATTGGCACCGGCTCACCGCGCAATCAGGCGGACTCCATCCTGAAAAGTACTGGGCTCGATGCCTATATCTCTGTGGTGGTCAGTGCCGATGATGTCACCAACCACAAACCGCACCCCGACACCTTTTTGCGGGTGGCCGAACTGCTCGGCGCCAATCCCGCCAACTGTCTGGTGTTTGAAGATACCCGGATCGGGCTTGAGGCTGGCAAGGCAGCAGGGATGGATACCGTGCTGGTTATCGAAGGTGACCTGCACCAGCGGTAAAGTACTCAGGGCAAGCAGGCAAACCGATAAAATGGTGCCATCACAGTGGCACCATTTTTTATTCACGTGAGCATAGCAGCAGCGTCAGTGCCCGGACAGAGTTGCGATCGCAGCCGGAATAGTGGCAACCGTCAGACAAAGGGCGTTGGCCTGCGCCTCATCCTGTAGTGCCTGATGAGTGCGAAGCAACTCCAGGGCTTCGGCCGGGGTATCTGCAAAGGTGGGGGCGGCGATGGCGGCAAATCCCTGTTCGACCAGTTGACGACGCTCATCGCTATAGCTGGGTGCATTAGCATCTAGATAGGTAAGCGCCTGACCCTGCTTGAAAAAGTGATAGTTAGGCATCGATTGGCCCCGCAAAAATAAAGCGCCATTCTACTCCTTTTTGTTCCGCCGCCAGCGTCAATCTGTGTCGTCTCAAGTGATCTCGTTCACATTTTTATCAACAAATTTTCACCTGTTAGGCTCCGTACAAATCCCCTCTTCACGCAGCGTCAGACAACACCCGATACCGTCACTCTGCGCCAAACAAAACGCCTCCACAAAGGAGGCGTTGCGACTGAAACAGGGTGGTTCCCGTTACATGGCATTCGTCGATTCGAAGATCTTGTCCGCCGAGGCCTCGACAAAGCCCGGATAGAGCACGCCATCGGCCTGCGGATAGCGCAGGGCAAACTCGTAGAAGCAGCTCGGGATGGTACGTACCCCATCGCTGAACGGCACCTCTGCTTTGTCCGCCATGGTGGAGGATTGCTCCAGCATCACCTGCGGATCCCCCTTCACCTCGCCACCCACACTGTTGAGGACAAAACCCGCCGCCTTGAGCGCCGCATTGACCTGATGGATGGTGTCAAAATCCTTCAACTTGTTGATATTGACCGTGAAGTGGTTGGCACGATAACCCCAGGCTGCCATCCAAGCCGCATACTCGCTCTCCGCCAGCAGAGTCTGATAATCGGCATAGGAGACCTGCCAGGGGGCACCGGTGTAGAGAAATGCCGGGGTATCGGTCAGATGATCGGGCACCTGATCGGCCAGCTTGTGGATGATGGCTTGGGCAGCCGGGGAGAGCTCTTCCACCTTCAGCTCACTGATAAACACCTTGGGAGCGTCCGGATCCTGATGCTCAAAGTGCTTGGCATAGAGCTTCTTGGCCTTGAAGACGTACTCGCCCTTCTGCTCGTAACCGAGCGCAAGAAAGTGGGCGGCCAGCTTCTCCAGCCCCAGCTTGGGCAGGTTGTAGGTACGAAACGCCACGTGATCGTTGACGATGGGCTCGCCGCCACCCAGCAGGGTGTGCACCTTGAGGGCGCTCGGCGTCACCTTGATGTAGTTGTCCCACAGATGGCTGAACAGGGTGTCGATATCCTTTTGCATCTCTCTTTCCTTTGATTGCGGGTACAGATGGGGGCACCGCTGGATGCCCCGTGTCGTTATCAGAAGCGCAGGCCGGGCGACAGTTGATCCGGCATGGCGGCTTTGCTGTCTTCGACAGAGGCAACCGGATACGCACAATAGTCAGCGGCGTAGTAGGCGCTCGCCCTGTGGTTGCCAGAAGCACCGATACCACCAAACGGCGCGGCACTGGAGGCGCCGGTGATGGGTTTGTTCCAGTTGACGATACCGGCGCGGATCCGCTTGAAGAAATGGTGCCAGTCCACCTCCTTGTCCCCCAGCAGACCGGCCGAGAGACCATAACGGGTAGCATTGGCCAGATCGATGGCGGCATCGAAATCGTCATAGCGAATGAGTTGCAGCAGCGGGCCAAAGTACTCTTCGTCCGGCAGCGCCTTGACTGCTGTCACGTCGATAATACCCGGGGAGACGAAGCCGGTACCCGCCTCCAGGTGCTTGAGGGTAAGCAGGCTTTCGCCGCCCAGCTGTTGCAGGTTGGCTTGCGCCTCAACCATACCAATCGCAGCCTTCTCGCTTATCATCGAGCCCATGAACGGCTGCTCGGCGGCGTCATAGAGGCCGACCTTGATCTGGCTAACCACCTCGATCAGTCGCTTGACCAGGGCATCGCCACGCTCACCGCGCTCGACAAACAGACGGCGCGAGCAGGTGCAACGTTGACCGGAGGTGATAAATGCCGACTGGACGATGGCATGCACAGCGCCGTCTATGTCGCTCACGTCTTTCACGATCAGCGGGTTGTTGCCGCCCATCTCGAGGGCCAGAATTTTGCCCGGCTGACCGGCAAACTGCTGATGGAGGAAATGACCGGTGCGGGAGGAACCGGTGAAGAAGAGGCCGTCGATGTCGGGATTGCCCGCCAGCGCCTTGCCGGTCTCGACCTCCCCTTGCACCAGATTGAGCACCCCCTTGGGCAGCCCCGCCTCCTGCCACACCTTGACCATGGCTTCGGCCACCATGGGGGTCAGCTCGGAGGGTTTGAACACCACAGCGTTACCCGCAATCAGTGCTGGGACTATATGACCGTTGGGCAGATGGCCCGGGAAGTTGTAGGGGCCGAACACCGCCACCACACCGTGGGGCTTGTGACGGACAAACGCCTTGGCGCCCGGCATGGCATTTTCAACGGTGCCGGTACGCTCGTCGTGGGCACGGATTGAGATGGCAATTTTGCCCTGCATGGCGGCCACTTCGGTGCGGGTCTCCCACAGCGGTTTGCCTGTTTCGCGGGCGATGGTCAGGGCCAGCGCCTCTTTCTGCTCGCCGAGCAGGTCGGCATAACGGCGCACTATGGCCAGACGATCCTCAAGGCTCATATCCGCCCAGTGGTAGAAGGCGGCACGGGCGGCCTTGACGGCGGCATCCACTTGCGCCGCGCTGGCGGCAGCCCCCTGCCAGATCACCTCGTTCTTGGCCGGATCCCGTGACTCGAACGGCTTGCCTTCACCGGCAAGCCACTGACCGTCGATAAATTGCACTAACTGGCTCATCCATTCACTCCCTGTCGCTGGCAGGCAGCCGAGGCTGCCTGTCTGATAATCGGTTTGCTTGTCCTGTTTGCCTCAGTCGAGGTCAACCACCCGCACCATGTCGCCATCCTGCACCTTGAGTGCCGCCGCCATCTTGGGCGGGATGATGGCTTCGTGCTTGTCGAGATCGACCCGGATATTGCCGTAGCAGGCGCGGTAATGTTCGAAACGGCTGTTGCAGATAAGGTGGGTCTTGCCACCGATGGGCTCGCCCACCAGCACCCGCAGCTTCTTGCTGCGGCGCACGCTGCGGATATTCTTCACGTCGCACTCGACGGTGGGGCCCGCATCGAAAATATCGACGTAACCACGGTTCACGAAGCCCTCGTCCTGCAGCATCTTGATGGCCGGGCGGGTCTTCTCGTGGGTCTGGCCGATAACGGCCCGCGCCTCTTTGCTCAGCAAATTGACGTAGATGGGGTACTTGGGCATCAACTCGGCGATAAAGCGCTTCTTGCCGATGCCGGTCAGATAGTCGACGGTGGGAAAATCCATCGAGAAGAAATGGGTTTGCAGCCACTCGTAGAAGGGGCTGTGACCGTTGGCATCGGAGACGCCACGCATCTCGGCGAAGACGGTCTCGTCAAACAGCTCGGGGTGCTCGGCCATAAACAGAAAGCGGTGCTTGGAGAGCAGGCGGCCGTTGAGCCCCTCGCGGGCACATTCACGCAAAAACAGGGTGCAAAGCTCGGAGTTGCCGGTGTAGTCGTTGGAGAGAGTCAGGGTTTCAACGACGTTGTAGATGCCGAGCTTGGGTGATGAGTGCACCACCTTGCCGATGTGGTAGTTGTAAAACGGCTGGGAGAGGCCAACCGCGGCATCGATGGCACAGGTGCCGACCATCTCGCCGGTCTCCAGATCCTCAGCCACGAAGAAGTAGAGGCAGTCTCCCTTGCCGGCGGGCTTGTCGGAAAAAGTCTGGGTAGAGGCGTCAATCTTGCGCTGCAGCAGCTCATCGTTGACGGGCAACGAGGTCATGCCGGTGCCGGACTCGATGGCGCAGGTCTTGAGCCCGGCAAAATCTTTTTGCTCGATGGGACGGATAACCAACATAAATGACAACTCCCTTTCATTGACGACAGGTGGGGTCCCGGCTCCTGCCGGGAGAGCTCCCCACCTCAATTTGGAATCAGGCGTTAACCACCTGGGCAACCGCCTTCTCGAAGCGGGCCAACCCTTCCTTGATGTCCGCTTCCGGGATCACCAGTGAAGGGGCAAAACGAACCACGTTGGTACCAGCCACCAGTGCCATCAGCCCCTGATCGATGGAGGCCAGCAGGAAGTCGCGGGAGCGCCCCTTGTAGGCATCGCTCAGGGCCGCGCCCAGCAGCAGACCCTTGCCGCGGATCTCGCTAAAGCAGTGGTATTTGGCGTTGATTGCTTCAAGGCCATCGCGGAACAGCTGTTCGCGCTGCTTGATGCCAGCCAGCACCTCCGGAGTATTGATCACATCGATCACCGCCTCGGCGACCGCACAGGCCAGCGGGTTGCCGCCGTAGGTAGAGCCGTGAGTGCCCACTTTCAGGTAAGAAGCGATTTCGTTGGTGGTCAGCATGGCGCCGATGGGGAAACCGCCCCCCAGAGCCTTGGCGCTGGTGAGGATGTCCGGCGTGACGCCCAGACCCATATAGGCATAGAGATCACCGGTCCGGCCGACCCCTGACTGCACTTCGTCATACACCAGCAAGGCATTGTGTTTGTCGCACAGCTCGCGCACCCCTTTGGCAAACTCGTCGGTGGGACGAATGATGCCCCCCTCCCCTTGCAGCGGCTCCATCACCACGGCGCAGGTGTTGTCGGAGATCACTTCGGCCAGCGCCGCCAGATCGTTGTAGGGTACGTGGGTAATGTCACCGGGCTTGGGACCGAAGCCATCTGAGTAGGCTGCCTGGCCACCGACGCTGACGGTAAAGAAGGTACGACCGTGGAAACCCTGATTGAAGGCGATGATCTGGGTCTTCTGCTCGCCAAACTTCTCGATGGCGTAGCGGCGAGCCAGCTTGAGAGCGGCTTCGTTCGCTTCGGCGCCGGAGTTGCAGAAGTAGACCTTGTCGGCGAAGGTGGCGGCAACCAGCTTCTTGGCCAGGCGCAGGGCCGGCTCGTTGGTCATGACGTTGGAGAGGTGCCACAGCTTCTCGCCCTGGGTTTTCAGGGCCTCGACCAGCTTGGGATGACAGTGACCCAAACCGTTGACGGCGATGCCACCGGCGAAGTCGACATACTCGCGCCCTTCCTGATCCCAGACACGTGACCCTTCACCACGCACCGGGATGATCTTGGCGGGCGCATAGTTGGGAACCATCACTTCATCAAACACTTCACGTGTCACTGCCAACAACTCTGACATATAGCTCTCCTTCGATTCGGCGACAGAATAATCCACCGCCCAAAAGTTAAATCCGTGTAAACGTGACGGGATTATCACAGAAATAAAGTAAAAAGTCTGTAACAAGACGGCCTATAAGGAACAATGTTCGATTGCTCTTGAGATTTTAGGCAACCGCATTGCATAACGACTCAGGGGGGCTTGGCAAGAGATAATTTGGGCAGGAGAGGGGGTGAATAAAGTGTCAGGGAAATTTTTTTTGCCTTCTCTCGAACTTGAGAAGGCGATCACAACTTTTTATGAGCGCGCCAGAAAGTTGGCCAGCAACTGATGGCCCTGCTCGCTCAAAATACTCTCCGGATGGAACTGAACACCCTCGACAGGGAGCGTCTTGTGGCGCAGCCCCATGATCTCGTCAAACGAGCCATCGGCATGCTCGCTCCAGGCGGTGATCTCGAAGCAGTCGGGCAGCGTGTCGCGCTCCACCACCAGCGAGTGGTAACGGGTCACCCTCAGCGGGTTGTTGAGCCCCTTGAACACCCCCTCATTGCGATGGCGGATGAGCGAGGTTTTGCCGTGCATTACCTGACGGGCACGCACTACGCGGGCGCCGAAGGCCTGCGCCAGCGACTGATGACCGAGACAGACGCCGAGAATGGGCAGCTTGCCAGCAAAGTGGCTGATGGCATCGAGAGAGATCCCCGCCTCATTGGGCGTACAGGGACCGGGAGAGATCACCAGAAAACGGGGGGAGAGCTGCGCTATGGCATCAAGCGTCAGTTCATCATTGCGCTTGACCACAACCTCTTGTCCCAGGGCGCCGAAATATTGCACCAGGTTCCAGGTAAAAGAGTCGTAGTTATCGATCAACAACAGCATGAGATAACCAACAGCGGAGAATTAACGATCGAGATAACGACCCTGTTCCATTTCCCGTTCACGCTGACACTCGGCCAGATAGATGGCGGCAGCAACGGCAGGGGTTTTATGGTGCTTGTCGATGGCATTGGAGACCATCAACTGCAGGGTATTGAGGTTTTTCGCCTTGCGAAATTTACGTAGCCAGTGACCTTTGTCACTCAGCTCTTCAGCAGAAATAGTTGGTTGAACAGGCATGCTTTCTCTTGGGGATATTACCCAGGTTGAAATAAAGAAATGAAACAAAATAGCCGGGCAGAAAATAAAGAAAGCCAGGCAAATACCCAGCTCTCTTCTACTACACCTTCCCAGTATGTCAGGCTCGAGGAACGAAGCCGACTACATCATATACGCTGGTCAGGGTTTTTTCAGCTCTTTCGCGCGCCTTTTGTGCGCCTTCTGCCAGAATCGCGATCAGATGGGCCTCATCCTGACGCAACTCGTGGAAACGGGCCTGGATCGGTTCCAGCAGCGCAACCACGGCTTCGGCGGTTTCGGTCTTGAGGTGACCGTACATCTTGCCTTCGAAGTGCTGCTCCAGCTCGGGGATGGAGCGACCCGTCACCCCGGACATCAGGGTCAGCAGGTTGGAGACACCCGGTTTGTTTTCCGGGTCGAAACGCACCACCGCCGGCTCGTCGGAATCGGTCACCGCACGCTTGATCTTCTTGACGATCTGCTTGGGATCTTCCAGCAGGCCGATGAAGTTGGCTTCGTTGTCATCCGACTTGGACATCTTCTTGGTCGGATCCTGCAGACTCATCACCCGCGCCCCTTCGGTCGGAATGAAGGGCTCCGGCATGGTGAATACCTCACCATAGAGGTTGTTGAAACGGGTGCAGATGTCGCGGGTCAGCTCCAGATGCTGCTTCTGGTCGTTGCCGACCGGCACCTGATTAGCCTGATAGAGCAGGATGTCGGCCGCCATCAGCACCGGATAACCGAACAGGCCGACGTTGACGTTGTTCTCGAAACGAGCGGACTTGTCCTTGAACTGGGTCATGCGCGACAACTCACCCATCTGGGTATAGCAGTTGAGGATCCAGCCCAGCTCGGCGTGCTGCGGCACGTGAGACTGGATGAAGACGGTGCTCTTCTTGGGATCGATACCGACCGCCAGATAGAGGGCTGCCGCGTCCAGACAAGCCTTGCGCAGTGCAGCCGGGTCCTGACGAGTGGTGATGGCGTGCAGATCGACGATGCAGTAGAGGCAGTCGAACTCATCCTGCATGTTGACCCACTGACGCAGGGCCCCCATGTAGTTGCCGATGGTCAGTTGACCGGAGGGTTGCGCTCCGCTCAATACGATTGGTTTAGTCATGAGAGTGTTAATCCTTGTTATTCAGCCAGCCCAGCTGCGCTATTAGACCAAAAGTGCATCGAGCTGGGCAAACTGCTCGAATACCCAGTCTGGATGAGAGTCGGCGATGGGACGGCCATAGTTGTAGCCGTATGTAAGACCCACCACCTTCATGCCAGCCGCCTTGGCCGCCAGCACGTCATTTTCGGAGTCGCCCACCATCAGGGTGCGAGCCGGGCTCACCCCCAACTCCTGGCAAGCGTGCAACAAGGGCTCCGGGCTCGGCTTCTTGACCGGCACGCAGTTGCCGCCAAGCCAGAGTTCGAAACAATCGCTGATGCCAAGGGCATCGAGGATGGGGGCCACGAAATCGCTCGGCTTGTTGGTAACGATCGCCTGCTTGTAGCCCAGGCTTTGCAAGCGACGCAGACTCTGGGCCACCCCGTCATACATCGCCAGCCCTTGCAGCAGGCAAGCGTTGTAGTGCTGGAAAAAAATCGGTCTGGCCTTGGCAAACAGCTCGGGATCGGCCTCGCGATAGGCGAGCGCACGCTGGATCAGCTTGTCGGCTCCGTTGCCGACCCAGGTACGGATCACCGCGTCATCGGCCTGCGCCAGACCGAGGTCTGCCAGAGTCAGATTGACCGCCTGCGCCAGTTGGGCGGCGCTGTCAATCAGGGTGCCGTCCAGATCGAACAGCACCAAATCAAATGCGCGCTCAGCGTGTGACATGAGCCAGCTCCGCACGCATCTGGTCGATCACCGCCTTGTAGTCAGGCTGGCTGAAAATGGCCGAGCCGGCGACAAACATGTCGGCACCCGCTTCGGCGATCTCGCGAATGTTGTCGACCTTCACCCCGCCATCGATCTCGAGGCGGATATCGCGACCGCTCTCGTCGATCAGGCGACGCACCTGACGCAGTTTGTCGAGGGTACCGGGGATGAAGCTCTGACCACCGAAGCCCGGGTTGACCGACATCAGCAGGATCACGTCCAGCTTGTCCATCACATACTCGAGGCAGGAGAGCGAGGTAGCAGGATTCAGCACCAGACCGGCCTGGCAGCCCATCTCCTTGATGAGGCCCAAAGAGCGATCAACGTGATCGGATGCTTCCGGATGGAAGGTGATGAGGGAAGCACCCGCCTTGGCAAAATCGGGAATGATGCGATCCACCGGCTTGACCATCAGGTGCACGTCGATGGGGGCCTCGATACCGTAGTCACGCAGCGCCTGACAGACCATGGGGCCAATGGTCAGGTTGGGGACATAGTGGTTGTCCATCACGTCGAAGTGAACCACGTCGGCACCAGCAGCCAGTACCTTGGCTACATCGTCACCCAGACGGGCAAAATCGGCAGAGAGGATCGAGGGGGCAATCAGAAAGTCTTTCATCAGCATCATCCATTGGCAGCCAGGGAGAAAAAGCGGCGCAATTTTAACGTAAAAGGCGGGCGAAAACGACTCGAATGCGGGGTAAATGGGGCAATCGCCTCCCCTCCCCCAGCCACCCGGGTTTTGGGGCATCGGCACGGGCGCGGACTTGCCCATAAAAAACGGCGCCCCTGGGCGCCGCATGGTCTGTTACGTCAGCGGCAGCAGTTCACTGTCGCTGGGATAGTAGCCCTGCTCGGGTTCGATGCCGGGGGGATAGAGCGCCAGCAACTCGGCCACCTTGTTGCGGGTGCCGCCGTTGCGGCTGATGGTGCGCTTGACCAGGATCTCGTCGAGGCGGGCACCGCGATAAAGCTCACGAGTCAGCTCGATATCGTGGTTGCTGATCAGCACCGGCACCCCTTTGTGAGCGGCTGTGTGACGGGCCAGTCGCGCCAGGATCGCCTGATCATCCAGGGTAAACCCACCGGAGGCATAGGTAGTGAAGCTCGCCGTAGTGGAGAGCGGCGCATAGGGTGGATCACAGTAGATAACCCAATCCTCTTCGGCACGCTTGATGGCGTCGGCGTAGCTCTCGCAGATAAAGGTCGCCTTCTGCGCCTTTTCGGCAAAGGCCCACAGCTCTTTTTCCGGGAAATAGGGTTTCTTGTAGGAACCGAACGGCACGTTGAAGCCGCCCTTCTTGTTGTAGCGGCACAGTCCGTTGAAACCGTGACGGTTGAGAAACAGGAACAAGAGTGCCCGCTCGAAGGTGGTCTCGGTCTGATTGAACTGGGTACGCAGCCGGTAATAGGCCGCCTTGTGGTTGTGCTCTGCCACAAACAGCTTGCGCGCCTCGGCAATGAAACTGTCCGGCGTCAGCTTGAGGTGGTTGTACAGGCAGATCAGATCCGGATTGATGTCGTTGAGCACATACGCGTCGTAGTCGGTGTTGAGAAACACAGACCCGGCCCCGACGAAGGGCTCCAGCAACACACGCCCGGCCGGCAGGCGCTCGGCAATCTCTTCAACCAGGGAGTATTTTCCCCCGGCCCATTTTAAAAAAGCGCGTGTTTTTTTCATGGAAATCCGGTGTGTAAGAAGGCAAGACCCAAAAAGGGGGACGATTCTACCCCCTTATCCGGTATCAAGGCTATTGCTTCAGCTCTTTTTGTACCTGTGCAAACGACTTGGGCCAGGGCTGACCTTTCAGCAAGGCTGGCGGAAGCTTGCGAATGGCACTCTTGGCCTGGGTCAGACCGGCATAATCCCCTTGCAGCACCACGTACCAGGGGCTGCCACGGAATTTGGTCTGATAGACCCATACCTTGCCCGCCAGACCATGCTCGGAGACAAACTGATCCACCGCCTTGGTGTTGCTCGCCCCCATCAGCTGAACGCTGTAGTGGTTGCGCGGCTTCTTGTTCAAGGTGGCGACCGGTGTCAGGGCCACTTTGGGTGCTGGCGCAGCAACCGGCTCGTTGCTGGCGGTTTTGGTGGTGGCAGCAGGCGTTGCGGTTGTCGCCGGATTCAGTGCTTTGGAGGTACTGGCTGGCGCCGTGGTTGCGATTGCACCACTGGGGGCTGTGCCACTCGGGTTCTTGCCGGTCAGCTCGTCCACCACGTCAGTAGGCAGTGCTCCGCTCACCTTGGGTTCGGTCATCAGCTTTTGCACGACCTCGTCAGAGATCACCACCCGACGCCCTTCGTAATTGGTTGATTCGGTGGTCACGGTTTCGCTCTCCACCGATTTGGGCAGCACTTTCGCCTCCGGCTGCCAATCTTTCACAACCCCGTTTGGATTGCTGGCTGCATCGCTGTTTTGCGCGCCTTGTGCAGCGGTATCGGTATTCGAACCGCCTGCGGTGAGGGGATCGCCTCCCGTTACCGGGATCGGCAATGCCGTGTTCTGCGCAGGATCCTGCAGTGCCGGTTTGCTTTCATTGTCAAACAGCGCAGGCAGCAGGTAGCTCAGCGCCAGCAGGCCGCCAGCGACCAGCGCGATAGCGGTGGCAATCTTCTTGACAGGCAACTCCGCCTGACGCTTCTTGGGCCTTCTGTCGGTCATGATATCCTCCAGTAACTGCATGATGGTGGACGGATGTCCGTTCGCCGTTTTCAGGATCTCCTCCACTTGCGGCTTGGGCAAGAGGGTCGCCGGGATCTTGAGCTCTTTGGCTTTCTCATACAAGAAGATGCGCTGCTCGGGCGGGCTCAGTGGCGGCACTTCCAGCTCAAGGGCTGGCATGGCACGCCCTTTGAGCTGCGGTCGTTGCGTACGACACCAGACGTCACTGCCCGAGACGATAATGGCCAGCTGATGGGGCGCCGCCAGGGTATCGTTATGACGGATGATCGCCCACAACTCTCCCAGCAATTCGGCTGGCAACTGATCGGCCCGCTCTATCAGCAGCAGCAGGGTGGCAGGCTTGCTCCCCTCCAGCATGCGAAAGAAGCTCTCCGCCAGCGCATCCTGTGGATTGAACAGCGGGCGCGCCACCACCTGTGGCAGCAACAGCTGACGCACATCCACCATCTTCATGGCAGGCGTACCAATCAGGCTTACCACCCGCACTTTTTCCGGCAACACGCCGAGCAGGGATTCGCACAGGGTACCGCGACCACAACCGGGTTTACCGGAGAGAAAAATGAAAGGGTGATTGAATTCAATCAGATGCAGCAGCCGGTCAACCAGCTGCCGCTGGGAAGGAAGTTTTAGCAGTTTATTCGTCACAACCAGACTCGATCACCGCCAGCAACTCAGCATCGGACACATCCCCCACCACCTGCGCATGGCCGATGCCAACCGGCAATACCAGACGCAGCTTGCCTTCCAGCACCTTCTTGTCACGGCGCATATGGCGAATAAAGGCGGCGAAATCCATCTCGGCAGGCGCATGAATTGGCAAATTGGCGGCCAGCAGCAGAGCGCGCACTCGCGCAACGTCCGCTTCGCTCATATCGCCACGGGCCTGCGCAGTCCAGGCTGCCAGCATGGTGCCGGCGGATACTGCTTCACCGTGCAGCCAGTTGCCATACCCCTGCTCGGCCTCGATGGCATGACCAAAGGTGTGACCCAGATTGAGCAGCGCACGGACGCCGTGCTCGGTCTCATCTTGACCGACCACATCGGCTTTGATCTCGCAGCAGCGTTTGATGGCGTAGGCCAGCGCGGCAGGTTCCAGCTGTTGCAGACGCACCATGTTCTGCTCCAGCCAGCTGAAGAAATCAGCATCCCAAATGATGCCGTACTTGATCACCTCGGCCATCCCTGCGGCAAATTCGCGGGCTGGCAAGGTACTCAGACATTCGGTATCGATAACAACTTGTTTGGGCTGATAAAAAGCCCCAATCATGTTCTTGCCGAGGGGGTGGTTGACAGCGGTTTTACCGCCGACAGAGGAGTCAACTTGGGAGAGCAGAGTGGTCGGGATCTGGATAAAAGGAATGCCACGTTGATAGCTTGCTGCCGCAAAGCCCACCAGATCCCCGATCACGCCGCCCCCCAGAGCGATCAGTGTCGTATCGCGCCCATGGTTGGTTTCAAGCAGAGCAGACATGATCTGCTCAAAGGTCGCCAGGCTCTTGTACGCCTCGCCGTCAGGCAGGATCAGGTGTTCAACCTGAAAACCCGACAGCAGAGCGGTTACCCGTTCAAGATAAAGCGGAGCAACGACCGTGTTGGTCACTATCATCACCCGCTTGCCCTTGATGGTCGATACCAGCGCCTCGGGGCGCTGCAACAACCCAGCAGCTATCTCGATGGGATAGCTGCGTTCACCCAGTTCGACCTTCAACCGTTCCATGGACGTCCTCTAGATTACATACCGATCAGCTTTACAATTTGATTGGCAACGATTTTTGCGCTCTGGTCATCGGTGTGCACAACAAAGTCGGCAACCTCTTCATACAGGGCATTGCGCTCTTGTGCCAGACGTTCCAGCACTTCGCGTGCCGGTTCTTCGGTCTGTAGCAGAGGGCGGCGTTTGTCTCGCTGTGTGCGCGCCAGCTGCTTTTCGATAGTGGTTTCGAGGTAGACCACGATGCCACGAGCAGACAACTTGTTGCGGGTTTCGCGACTCTTGATGGCACCGCCACCCGTCGCCAGCACGATACCCTGCTGCTCTGACAATTCGCCGATCACCTTCTCTTCGCGAATCCGGAAACCTTCTTCGCCTTCAACATCGAACACCCAGCCGATATCAGCACCACTGCGGCGCTCAATCTCATGATCTGAGTCGAAAAACTCCATATGCAGTTGTTCTGCCAGATGTCTACCTATGGTGCTCTTGCCCGCACCCATGGGACCTATCAGGAAAATATTGCGTTTCTCAGCCATGTCTTTTCGTTAGTAATTACAAACTGTACGACCCCGATGAATACTGGATCGGGGTACCTATGAACCTTATCTTGCGATGGATCAGGAGGGGGATTATCTCAATAGATATCGGGACTGGCAACCGCAGCCCTTACGCCCCAGCCTCATTGGGGCGTAAGGTTATATGTGTTTTACCTTCACATGTAAAGCATTCAGAAGGCGTCGGTGACTATCTTGGGCGTCACGAAAATCAGCAACTCCCGCTTTTTGTTCTCGCTGGTGGTCTTGCGGAACAGGGCCCCCAATCCGGGGATATCGCCAAGCAGCGGCACCTTGGTCACATCGCTCTTGATGGTCTGCTGATAGATGCCGCCCAGTACCAGGGTCTCGCCATTGTTCACCAACACCTGAGTGGTGATGGACTGGGCGTTGATGGAAACCGCATCACCGGTACCGGTCGGTACCGTTTCACCCTTGGTATCTTGGGTCACGGTCAGGTCGAGAATCACCCGATTATCAGGGGTGATCTGCGGGGTAACCTTCAGGCTCAATACCGCCTTCTTGAAGGTAACCGAGGTAGCGCCACTGGAAGAGGACTCCACATAGGGGATCTCGGTACCCTGCTCTATCAATGCCGGTTTCTGGTTCGCCGTGGTCACGCGCGGACTGGCGATAATCTCGGCCTTGCTCTCTTTTTCCAGCGCCGACAACTCGAGATCCAGCAAGGTGCCATCAGCCAAACGGGCAACCTGGAAGGCCAAAGTACCGGCCGCATTGGTCACCGGCAGGTTGACGTTCAACCGATCGTCTGCTGATGGCCGAGGGCTGGGATTAATTGCAGAACTGCCGTTGTTGTTACCAGAGCCATCATTCCCCTCGATGGAGCCAGACGTACTGTTGCCATGACCATCGTTTTTGGTCACCCCCCACCGCACCCCGAGCGCTTCATCAAAACCGTCATCAATGGTCACCATCCGCGCCTCGATAACCACCTGCTTGACCGGAATATCGAGGATATCAAGCATCCGTTTGATGCTGCTGATGACATCGGCGGTATCCTTGACCACCAGCACGTTGGTTCGCTCGTCCACGCTCACCGCACCACGGGGTGACAGCAACTTGGTACTTTCGGAAGAGAGCAGGGCAGCCACTTCCGAGGCCTTGGCATAGTTTATCTGCAGATATTCGGTATAGAGCGGAGCCAAATCGGCAACCTGATTGCGGCTCTCCAGCTGTTGCTTCTCGCGTGTTGCGATCTCTTCTGCAGGCGCTACCAGCAAGATGTTGTTATCCAACCGCTTATCCAGACCCCGCACCTTCAAAATAATGTCGAGCGCCTGCTCCCACGGCACCCCATCCAGACGCAGGGTAATATTGCCTGATACCGAATCTGTGGTTACCAAGTTAAGGTTGTTGAAATCGGCAATAAGCTGCAATACGGTACGGACTGGAATATCCTGAAAGTTCAATGAGATGGGCTTTCCCTGATACTGCTTGGATGCCGTGGCCGTCGTCCGCTTTTTCACCTCGATAATGAAGAGCTTGTCTGCCTGATCGTAACGGTAATCAAACTGACCATTGATCGACAATTCAAACAGGGTATCGCTGCCCTGCCGGGAGACTTCAACCTGAGAGACCGGCGTTGCAAAATCCTGCACATTGATCAGATTAAGCAAACCATCCGGCACCCGAGTGCCATGAAACTTGGCCAGTACGGTCTGACCGCGGCTGCTCACATCAACAGCGGCCGAGCTGTTATCCAGCGTGACCAGGAACTCCCCCTGGCCATCTTTGCCACGACGAAAATCCACACCGGTAACCGAGTTGAAATAGGCGCCGCCCCCACTGCTTTGATAGTTGTTGAGCACCGGCTTGCTGGCAGGCTGTGTGGCTACCGGCGTTGTCACGGGCACAACAGGCATAGACCGGGCAACGACCTGAGGATTGAGCAGTGCCGAAGGAGAGGGTGTGGCCGCAGAGGGCGCTGGCACAGGAGTAGCCGAGGTTGCGGGTGCAATCAGGGCGCTCTCACCATTGATGAGCCCGGAAGAGGCCCCCTCGCCCAATGACACCAGTAATTTGTTCCCCTGTTGCTGAACCTGATAGGGGGCCAGCTGATCGAGTGCGATCTTGATATCCAGACCTGCGCCCTTACCCTCAACCTTGATATTATCTACCCCCAGGCGCTGGATCGGCAGCGGGTTCACTTTCAGCGCCCCTACCGCACCGGGAACATGTAACAACAACTGATTGGGTTGGTAAGAGAGACGATCGGTAAAGCCCGTGACCGGCTCACTGAAACTGAGCTCCACCAGCAATTGATCGGCAAGCAGCGGATTGACCTTGATCTCCTGCAGGGTTGCCACTGCCCACGCCTGACTGAGGGCGCTGGCGCAAAACAGCAAAGCCACTTTGGATACACTCTCTATTGTTATTCTCATTGCTGTTCGTCCCTGATTATTGTTTTTCTTGCACATTGGCCATTGCCAACTGGGTTTCTCTTGTTACCCAGCACCCCTTCCCGTCCGGAATGGTTTCCAGCAAATCCACGGCAGTGTCAGTGATCTTGATGACCCGGCCCTGATCAAGCCCCATATACTGGTTGAGCCCGACCCGCATCGATTTGCCATCCGGGGTGCTGATCAAGGCCCACAACTGACCCGCCTTACCCAAAGAACCATGCATCGACAGACTGGCCAGCGAATAATTTTCCAGCACCTCTTTCTCACGATCCATCAGGGTCTGTGCACAATCCGGCTGGGCCTTGGCAGTACTTGTACTTCCGACCGTCGCCTCAGGCTGGGGAACCATGAAGGGGCTGCGCAACTCGCGTTGCTGGTAGTGCATAGGGGCAAAAGGCTTCAGCTCGGGCAAGGGCTCGATAGGTATGGGTGGCCTTGCTTTGGTCTGGGCGACATAGCTATCCATGTCCTCCTGACCACCACAGGCCGCCAGCAAGAGGGCAGGCAATAACCAGCAGATGCGTCTCATTGTTTCGGCTCCACTGTTTTACCGTTGTACTTGTAGGTCTTGGCCAGCATCGACATCGAAATCAGCTCCCCTTCATCCTTGCTCTGACCCAGAGTGAAGGAGTCAAGGATGACGATACGGGGCAAAGCGGCCATGTCAGCGGTAAACTTGCCAATTTCATGGTAAGTGCCCACGACTTCGATACGCATCGGTAGCTCTGTCGAAAACTCGTGCTTGACCTCAGGTTCCCAGTTGATCCTGTTCAATTTCAAGCCGTTGTCGGTAGCAATAAAGCTGATATCGTCCAGCAGCCCGGCGACCTCATGGGTATTGGGCAACTGCTTGAGCTGGGTATCAACCAGTTGCTCAAGCTGAACCATTTGCGCCTTGTATGCCCCCAGATTGGCAGCCAGCATCGCCTTGCTTTCAAACTGGGCTTTCAGCTCGGTCTCCTTTCCTGCTTCCTGAGTCAAACTGGCCAGTGAGTTGGCAATCACGTAGTAGTAGATGGCGCCACCGGTCAACACGCAGCAGAAAAAGATGAAGACCCCTTTTGCCCATTTTGGCCAGCTTGCTATGTCATTGATATCCAGCTCGTTGAGTTGCTGAAGATTCATTGTTGCTCCTTGGCCACATTCCCTGCAGCCGCAGCATTGTTGGCGATCAGGAACATCATGGAAAACTGGCTCAATGACACTGGCGCAACATCAGCCGCAAAAATAGTGCTTATTTTTGCCTGACCCAACCAACCGGAACCATCAATCCGCCGCATCATGCTGGCCACCCGACCATAGGCTTCGGTCTTGCCATTTACATCAATAATATTGTTCTGCATCGAGAGGGTGTTGAGGTAAACCCCATTGGGTACCAATGAAGGCAGCTGATTGAAGAGGCGGACGGGCACATTGCGTCGCATCTGCAATTGCTCGATGAGCTGCATCCGATCGATCAGCTCCTTGCGACGCTCTTTGAGCAGACGGATCTCCCCCAGTTGGGCATCCAGAATAGTCATCTCCTGAACCAGCCGCTGGTTGCGCTGCTGCTGGGCGACGATCTGGCGATCAACCAGCCAGTTGGCAAAAAATCCCAGCGCGACCGTGGCCAACACAAAAATCCCCAGCAAGGCCCCGAACTGTTTCTTTTGGCGCTGGGCCCGGGCTTCACGCCAGGGTAGAAGGTTTATATTTGACATGGTGTGAAACTCCTCAGAGCCAACCCGAATGCCGTCATATATTTAGCACCATGTACCAGCTCGGCCTCCCCTTTCGGTTTGCCAAAGAGAGCGAACAGATCCGGATGCAACACCTCGCAATTGACCTCTTCTTTTACCTGTACCAACAAACCGGGTAGCAGACTGCCTCCCCCCGTCAGCACCAGTTTTGCGATGTCGCGATAACCGGATGAACTGCAAAACAGCTGGATATTGCGCCGCACTTGCTGCAGCAGCGAGTTGATGTGGGGCATCAGCACATCCAGCTCATGGTCAACAGGCAAGGTACCTTTGGTTTTAGCCTGCTCAGCCTCATCCAGCGTCATGCCATAAAAGGAGGAGAGCGCCTGGCTGTACTGATCGCCGCCGAAGTTTTGCAAGCGGGAGTAGATCACCTCTCCCTTGACCAGCGCCGCAAAGGTCATGGCACTGGCACCGATATCTATCACCCCGATCGGCCGTTCACTCTCCTGCAATTCGGGCAGACAGGCCACCACGGCACGGCCCAGCGCATGGGCGCCCACATCCACCACCTTGACGGCAATACCGGCTTCGGCAAGGGCGCTGACCCGGCCGTTGACACTCTCGGTGCGGGCTGCGCTCAGCAGCACATCCTGACGATCTTCACTGTTGTTGGTGCTCAGCACCTCAAAATCGAGACTCACTTCATCGAGGGGGAAGGGAATGATCTGCTCGGCCTCCAGTTGCACCTGACTCTCCAGCTCCTTGTCGCTGAGGCGGGCATCAATCTGGATCACCTTGGTAATCACGTTGGAACCGGTCACCGCAGTGGCGGCATAGTCGCTGTGAGTTGGAATAAGACGCTTGAGGGTCTTGAGAGATTGGCTGACGCGCTCGATATCCTGCAATTGATAGTCAACAAGCGTCCCTTTCGGGGTGGCAATATCGGCGACAGATTCGAGATGAAGCTTGCCGGGTCGGCCACTGAGGGTAACGGCCTTGATGGTCTGGCTGCCAAAATCAATGCCCACCAGAGGGAGGAGGGATCCCTTGTTAAAAAGCCCAAACATATACACATCCATGCGTTATTTGGTTTTATTCCTGAACAGAGTGTAGGACACCCGATCAGAGGAGTGCTTCACTCATCCTAAATGCTCTAACTATCAATGTCATAAAGTTTATGCCGAAAAGTGACCCATCTCGCTTTCTTCATGGCAAGTGGCCCTCCTTGGTTATTGCTCCCCGTAGTGCTAACCTCTCGCATCCTTTTGAGGTGGGTGGCTCGCCACAGGAAAACCTCGAATTCCCGATGGCAAAAGGGCTATACTCTGCGCCCGTTGGCTAATTTTAAGACGATTGGTAGTTCTTCCATGCTGAAATGGCTCGTTCGCCTGTTTATTGTCATGATGCTGGGTGCAGTGCTGGGTGTTGCCAGCCTCATCGGTATCTACTTCTATATCAAACCCCAACTGCCCGATGTCACCGCACTGCGTGACGTCAAGCTGGCAACCCCGATGCGAGTTTACAGCCGGGATGGGGAGTTGATCGCCCAATATGGCGAAATTCGTCGCATTCCGCTGCGTCTGGACGAAATTCCGCAACCCATGATCGATGCCGTACTGGCGACCGAAGATGCACGTTTCTATGAGCACCCGGGCATTGACCCGATAGGTATCATTCGAGCTGCATCCGTCTGGGCTGTTTCCGGCCATGCCCGTCAGGGGGCCAGTACCATCACCCAGCAGGTTGCCCGCAACTTCTTCCTGAGCAATGAGAAGACCATCATCCGCAAGATCAAGGAGGTCTTCCTTGCCTGGCGGATCGAGCAGAATCTCTCAAAAGACGAGATCCTCGAACTCTACCTCAACAAAATCCCCCTCGGTTATCGCTCCTTCGGGATCGGTGCTGCGGCACAGGTTTACTTTGGTAAAGAGGTCAAGGATCTGGGACTGGACGAGATCGCCATCATTGCCGGTCTGCCGAAAGCCCCCTCCATGCTCAACCCCATCCGCTCCCCCGAACGCGCCTTTGCTCGCCGCAACGTGGTGCTGGGCCGGATGCTGGAAACCGGCAAGATCACTCAGGCCCAGTTTGACGAAGCGTCCAAGATGCCGATCAAGGCCCGTTTTCACGGCGCCGAAGTGACCCTGCACGCCCCCTATCTTGGTGAAATGGTGCGCCAGAAGATGGTCGAGCAGTTCGGTGAAGATGCTTACACCATGGGCCTACACGTCTACACTACCGTCTCTGCCGAACGTCAGCGGGCAGCCAGACAGGCGCTGCTGGATGGCGTTTTTGCCTATGATATGCGCCACGGCTATCGCGGCCCGACGGCTCAGTTGTGGAAGGCTGGCGAGACAGCCTGGGATTACGAGCAGATCGTCGCTCACCTTGGCAAGCAGCCCACTTATGATCCGCTGATGGCGGCAGTCGTGACCAAGCTCGGTGATCGCAGCGCCACGCTGGTACTGAAGAATGGCAAGGAAGCAGAGCTCGGCTGGAATGGCATCAAATGGGCTCGCTCCTTTATTACCGACGACCGTCAGAGCTATGCCCCGAAATCGGCGCGCGATGTGCTGAAAGTCGGCGCCCAGATCTGGGTGCGGGAAGAGGGCGAAGAGTTGCTGCTGGCCCAAATCCCGGACGTCAACGCCGCGCTGGTTGCCATGAACCCGAAAAATGGCGCGCTGGAAGCAGTGGTTGGCGGCTTCAGCTTCGAACTCTCCAAATTCAACCGGGTCGATCAGGCGCGTCGCCAGATCGGTTCCAATATCAAGCCCTTCCTCTATGCGACCGCGCTGGAGCATGGCTATACCCTGGCGTCGCTCATCAACGATGCGCCGATCAACCAGTGGGATCCGTCAAAAGGGCCCATGTGGCAGCCCAAGAACTCCCCGGCCGTTTATGATGGCCCCACCCCGCTGCGTCTGGGTCTGGCCAAGTCCAAGAACGTGATGTCGGTTCGACTGATGCGCGCCATCGGTCTGGATACCTATATCGACGGTCTGACCCGCTTTGGCTTCCCCCGCGACTTCATCTCTCCCCATGAGTCGCTGGCACTGGGCGCTGCCGAATTCACTCCCCTCGAGGTAGTGCGTGGTTACTCGGTACTGGCCAACGGTGGCTTCCTGGTGACCCCATACTTCATCGACAAAGTGACCGACAGTCTGGAGAACACCCTCTATCAGGCCAATCCTGCTATTGCTTGCACCACCTGCGAACAGCAGGCCGCCCCCGAGCAGAGCACACTGCCGGAGCCAACTGTTGATGGAGCCGCACAAGATGGCACGCAGCCCCCTCTCGCGCCAACCATCGCCCCGCATACCATCAGTGCCCAGAGTGCATTCCTGATCACCGACACCCTGAGCACAGCCATCTGGGGTGGCAACGGCTGGCGTGGTACCGGCTGGCGTGCAGCCCGCGACCTGAAACGTCACGACATCTCCGGTAAAACCGGTACCACCAACGAATCGCGGGATGCCTGGTTCTCCGGCTACACCCCGGACATCGTTGCTACCTCATGGATCGGTTTTGACAACCACCAGCGTGGCCTTGGCCGTGCCGAGTTTGGCGGTGGCGCCGCACAGCCTATCTGGATCGACTTCATGAAAGTCGCCCTCAAAAAGCTGCCGGAGCACAAGATGCCGGTTCCCGAGGGGATCATGACAGTGAAGATTGATAGCGAAACCGGCCTGCTGGCGACCAGTGGCGGCACCGACGAATACTTCAAGGAAGGGACCGAACCGACCCGCTATGCAGCACCGAGCTCGGATGGCAATCAGGTCTACGGTGGTGACAACCCCGATGTGGAAGGGCCTGTCTCAACCGACGATATCTTCTAAGCTGCTCTCGCGGCAGAAGCAAAACCGGCAGCCTTGGCTGCCGGTTTTTTTATTGGGCCAACTGCTTGCCCATCAGCGTAGCGATCGAGGCGGCCAGCTCGTTGAAACAGGGGCGACGCACCGAGTAGTGGCGATAGAGCAGCGAGATGGTACGCCCCGGCACAGGGTCAACCACGGGCCGATAGCTCACCCCTCCCTCATCATGATCGGCAGGTACGGCCAGCTTTGGCACCAGGGTCATGCCGCTACCGGCGGCCACCATGTTGCGCAGGGTCTCGAGACTAGTTCCCTTGAAGCGTTGATCCTCACCAATCCCGCCGGCAAAACAGAATCCCATCGCCTGATCCCGCAAACAGTGGCCATCGGCCAGCATCAGCAATTTCTTGCCCTTGAGATTGCCGAGTGGCACCTGCCTGGCCTGTGCTTCGGGGTGATGGCAAGGCACCGCCAGCCACATCGGCTCATGATAGAGCTGGATTGAACCAAACCCCTCCATCCCCGGCATCTCGGCCAGAATGACGCAATCCAGCTCCCCCTCTTCCAGCCGTTTGAGCAGGGTTTGAGTCTGCTCCTCGTAGAGGTAGAACTCCAGCTGGGGAAAACGCTCACGCAGGGTCTGGATAATGCGGGGCAACAGGTAGGGGCCCACGGTCGGAATAAAACCGATATGGATCTCCCCGGACATCGGCTCGGAGAAATGCTGACCGATGCTCTTGAGCTCGCGCACCTCCTTGAGCACCCGACGCGCCTGATGGGCCATGGCATCGCCAGCCGGAGTAAACAGCACCTTGCGCGAGGTACGTTCGATCAGAATGACCCCGAGTTCATCCTCCAGCTTGCGCAGCTGGCCGCTCAGGGTGGGTTGACTGACAAAGCAGCGTTCAGCGGCTTTGCGAAAATGTTTTTCCTCATCCAGCGCCACCAGATATTCGAGATCGCGAAGATTCATACAGCAAGAGTCCTGCCTGGAAAATGGGCCATCAGCATGCACAATATCGTCCGGCTGGACAAGTCATCCGCTCGCGGTGAACCTCTCTGGCTACCGCTCCAAAACAGAAAAGCCCGATCACCTTGCGGTAATCGGGCTGTTTGACTCGCCGAGGGATTACACCCTGAAACGGCGCACCATATCCTGCAGCTGGGTAGCCAGATGGTTCAGCTCGTTGCACGCCTGAGCCATCTGGGTGGCACCGGCGGCCACCTCTTCGGAAGCATGGCTGATATTGACCACGTTACGGTTGAGCTCCTCGCTCACCGCCCCCTGCTCTTCGGTGGCTGTCGCAATCTGGATGTTCATGTGGGAGATGCTGCTGACCGAGCCACTGATCTGGGAGATGGACTCGCCCGCTTCCCGTGCGGTAGCAACCGTGGTGTTCATCAGCTCCTGACTCTGTTGCATGGTACTGCCGGCCTGTTCGGCACGCTGCTGCAACTCGGCAATGATGGTATTGATCTGGGAGGTAGAGTCCTGAGTGCGCTTGGCCAGAGTACGCACTTCATCGGCCACCACCGCAAACCCCCGTCCCTGCTCACCGGCACGGGCCGCTTCAATGGCGGCGTTCAATGCCAGCAGGTTGGTCTGTTCGGCAATGCCGCGGATCACCTCCAGCACCATACCGATATTGCGGCTGTCATCGCCCAGTTGGCGGATCACCACCGCGGTACTCTCGATGGCACCGGCGACCCGTTCGATGCGCAGAATGGAGTCATTCACCGTTTGCGCACCAAGTTCGGCCGTCTCACTGGCCGAGGTGGCGGCACTGGCCGCATCGCTGGTGTTGCGAGAGACCTCCTGCACCGTAGCCTGCATCTCGTTCATCGCCGTTGCCAGCTGATTCAACTCATGTTGCTGGGAGTTCATATTGTCTGCCGACTGCCTTGCTACGGCACTGATCTCTTCTACCGCAGAGCTCATCTGTACAACAGAACCGGATACCTCCCCAACCAGTTTGCGCAAATTTTCTTGCATCTGCGCAAAGCCTTTCGCCAGTTGTCCTAATTCATCCTGATTGAACGCGTTCAACTCCACACGATGAGTCAAATCACCAGCCGCGACGCTACCAACAAGTTCCAGCAAGCGATTAACGGGTCGTTTGATTTGCTGACTCAAATACCATGCAATCAACACCACGAAAATGAGAGTCGCTGCGCCAGTCAAGATACTGAGGAATTTGGAGCTGGTGTATGCCTCTTCCCCTTGGGCATCCATCTCCTTGCCAATACGCTCATTTATCTCACGCAAATCCATCGTTAATTTTGTTGCTTGCTCCAGCGTGGTTCTGAGATTCCCTTGCAAAATCTCTCTTGTCTTGTCACTACTCTGTTTCACCGCCTGATATAGCGGGTCATGCGCTGTAAAAAAGGCATTTCCGGCAGTCTTCAACGCGTTAAAGGTTTGCTCTTCATCAGCAGCATTAAAAGCCAATCCGCCGTAATTAGCCGCAGCCTGCTCAAAACGTGCCTTTGAATCCATCACACCTTGTTGGGTTCGTTCAATATCCGCACTGTCGTTGTAGCCCATCGCGATCACCATAGATAATTGGAAACGCCGAGCATCAAGCAGTGCGATATGCATCTGACTTGCATAGCGAACAGAAGGGATAAGGTTCTCTGCCAATACAGTGTTTTGTTGATTGAGATACGACAGTCGTGAGACGCCATACCCGGCAAGCAGGCATACGCAAAGTGCCAGCACCGCAAAGCCAGTACTCAACTTCTGGCCTATGGACATATTCTGGAGCATAGATTCATCCTTAACTGCGTGTCATCGTTTAATGTCGGTTTTGATAGGAGCTATGTGTTCATGTTTTTGTAATTGAGCATAGCCGTAGAGCTGTGCTTTTGTAGTTTGCATAAGCACCATATATCGCTATCGACACGCAGAGAGGGCCACTTTAACTACCGCAGACTATTAACGGTTTACTCTATTGCACGCAACAGTCGTGGGATCAGCAACTCCGGCTCCCCCAGATACTGGTTGATCTCTATCCTTTCGAGTTTCCCCTCTCGCTCTATACCCAAAGTAGGATAACCCTGACCGCCCAGCCGTTTCATCCAGCCCTGGCTATCTGCCAGATGTTGCAGCAAGGGGGCCTGCAGATAGGATTGCTGGAATGCTTCGGCTGCAATCCCCTGCTCTGCCGCCAGCGTGGCGAGAAATGCCGGCTCACCAATCCAGATCCCGTCCCGATAGTGGGATTGCTGGATCCGGTGCAACATGACCAGCCCATCGCCCCCCAAGGCCGTGACGGCCAAAACCGCACGGATCGGCGGCTCGGAGTCCAGCAGACACCCTTCGCGCAGCAGCAGTTCGTTAAAGTAGCGTTCGCCAAAATGCTGGCCGGTCAGCGCTTCGATCCGCTGATCATGGGGGCGCACATAATCACGCAATGCCTCGCCCATCGGCTGACGGCGACTACCCAGCCAGAGACCGCCCGCATGCAGCTCGATCTTGAGTCCGGCCATGGTGGCTGCCGCCTGCAACAGGGGGGCGGCACCGTAGCACCAGCCACAGAGCGGGTCATAGACATAATGGAGGGTGGTTTGTTGTTCGCTCATCTTCATTCTCATTTCGATCTCGGATAAAAAACCGGGCCCTTAGGCCCGGTAAAAAAACACAGGGAAAGCAGGCTCAGTGGCTTACCACTTCATCTCGCCGGTATTGACCTTGGCACCGATGGCCAGACCATCGTCAACCGGCAGTGCCGGATAGGCCTTCTTCAGAGCCTCAATCAGCTCACCGGAGTTTTTCGCCTTGGCCAGCTCCTGTTCGAAACGCTCTACATAGTCACGGGTAAAGCTCACAGCGGCAGTGCCTTTGGGAGCAGTGCCCAAGAAGTGGCCCGGTACCACACGCTCGGGTTTCAGGGCCAGCAGGTTATCCAGCGCCTTGACCCAGTTACTGCGGGCCGCCTTGGTCTGGCTGTCGGCCATCCAGACATGCACCCCGTGGTAAACCGGCACACCACCAAAAGCAGTCTTGATGGAAGGGGCCCAGAGGTAGGCATTCGGGGTATTCATCTCTTTGATTTCAATCTTCTCGCCATCCAGCGTCAGGTGGCTTGCGGTCATCACTTGCGGCACGGTCAAGCTCTTCGGTGCCCCCTTGCCGAGGATCGGGCTCCAGTAGCTCAGCTTGGCATCCTTGGTCTGGTTGATATGGTCAACCACGTGCTGATCGGCCAGCACTTTGACATCCGGGAACGCCGCCATGACAGGCTCCAGACCGAAGTAGAAGTCGGGGTCACCGGCACTGATATAGACAGTGGTCAGCTTCTTGCCGCTCTTCTTGATCATGTCGACCAGCGCCTGACCATTTTGCACGTCGAATTGGGCATCGATCAGGATGGCCTCTTTGTCACCGGTCACCAGTGAGGAGGAGACCGGGAAGATCGCCTTCTCGCCAGGGTTGTAGACGGTCACGCTCAGGGGGGCGGCCAGTGCGGCGCCACTCAGCAGGGTGGTAGCCAGAGTCAGGTTGCGGATCAGGGTGTTGTTCATCATCTATTCCTCATTAAGTATTCGGGGGTTCATTTGATGGACACAGTGTATTGGATCACTTAAGGTGCAAATACAGCATAAAAAGCGCATCACTGTTGCACATATCGAACATATAGAGAGCCATACATGGATCGACTGACCGCATTGCGGGTCTTTGTCAGCGTAGTCGAACAAGGGAGCCTGAGCGGCGCCGGAGAGAAACTGGATATGTCGCGCGCCATGGTGTCGCGCTATCTGGCCGAGCTGGAGAGCTGGATGGGCGCCCGCCTGCTGCACCGCACCACCCGTCGTTTGAGCCTGACAGGGCCAGGAGAGGAGGCGCTGAACCGGGCCCGTGCCATGCTGGCGCTCGGCGAAGAGATGGAGCAGCTCGCCGTGAAGGGGGATGACGCCCCCAAGGGGCAACTGCGGATCACCAGCAGCTACTCCCTGTCAGAAGCACTGCTGGTCGGGGCGGCCAACGACTATCTGGCGCAATACCCGGGGACGGCCATCGACATTCTGCTGCTCGACAGAACCGTCAATCTGGTGGAGGAGCGGATCGATCTGGCGGTGCGCATCACCAACGACCTCGACCCCAATCTGGTGGCGCGCCGTCTCGGCACCTGCCACTCGGTAGTCTGTGCCAGCCCGGCCTATCTGGCCCGTCATCCGATGCCACACAAGGTGCAGGATTTGGCGCTGCACAACTGCCTCACCTACACCTACTTCGGCAAGAGCCTGTGGGAGTTCAATGGACCGGACGGTCCCGAGTCAGTGCCGGTCAGTGGTAACCTGAGCGCCAATATCTCCAACCTGCTGCTGGAAGCAACGCTGGAAGGCGCAGGGATCAGCCTGCAACCCCGCTACTCGGCCCAGCCCTATCTGGAGCGCGGGGAACTGGTGCCCCTGCTGACCGACTGGCAGCCCAAGCGCCTCGGGGTATACGGGGTGTATGCCACCCGCAAGCAGATGTCGCCGCTACTGCGCAGCTTCCTCGATTTTCTGCTAGCCCGCATGGCGGCGGATCCCATCTGGCAGGAGTAAGCACTCCGCACACCCAAACATAACGAAGGGGCCGCTGCGGGCCCCTTCTTCACTCTGATCCCTTGATTAGGCTTCAAATCCGAACGGTTCTGAGTGCGGCGCTTCCGGCTGCGCACTCTCGTCCAGGAAAATATCCCGATAAGCCACATAGATGGAGTAGTTGAGCGCCGGGATCACCACCAGCAGACCTACCAGCAACAGCACAGCGCCAAACAGCAACAAAATGGCTGAGAGCAGCCCCCACCAGAAGAAGGGCCACATATTGCGCCAGCAGCCGAAGAAGCTCAGCCGTACCGCCTGGATGATGCCGATATCGTGGTGGTAGATCAGCGCAGGAGCAAAGGTGACCCCCATCAGCACGGGAATGATGAGCAGCATACCCACCAGCAACACCAGCAGCAGCTGTTGCAACTGGCTGGCTGAGACCACCATGCTCTCGGGATCCTGCGTCAGCAGCGGGAGCAGCCCCCACATGGAGAGCAGACCGAGACAGACGAGGCCAACCAGGCTAAACAGCAGCAACACCAGCAGACCGCCGAGCATCAGCGGGGTCAACTTGTGGCGAAAACCGGCGAAGAGATCGGCAAACTGCAGCGGCTCCCCCCGATAACCCCGAGCGGCGACCGCCACCCAACCCGCGCCCCACACCATGTAGAGCAGTTGGGAGATAAGGCCACCCGCCGGCAGTTGCTCCAGCAGCATGCCCACCATAAACCAGACCAGCACCATGGCCACGCTGATCCCCATCCCCTTGTTGAAGATATCGAACCCGCTGCGAACCCAGAGCCAGCCACGACCTGTCGTGTACCGGGCCGGAGTGGTGCGCAAAGGGGGTAATCCGTTCATATCGTCTCCTCGGAGTGTCGGTGGCATCAGTGCCGGAAGCCGATTCTAGAGCCAGGGCGGGGGGCGACTCAATGGCGAAGCGGCCCGACCACGACATAAAACCTGACGCAGCTATGCACAAAAGGGGCGTCAGCCACGCCCCGCCTCTGGCTGCCCCGACTATAACGAGGCACAATCTGCCCCCTTCCCCAGCCGCGCCTGTCGTGGCCAGCGTGCCGTGATCACCCTCTAGTGATCGACGAATGCCGGACAGGGGGTTGTCATCCCGCCATCCCGGGCGTTTTAACATCGAGTGGTATCGTCATGAGAGTTGTGTATTGTCTGTTGTTGTTACTGGCCAGCCAGTCAGCCCTGGCCGAGGGTTTTATCAGTCGCCTGCTCAACCATCCGGTGCCGGGTGGCGTTGCGGTGATCCCTCTTGGCGCATCTGCCACTGCCCCCACGGCCCGCTTTCATGACAAACCCGTGCTGGTAGTGCGCGAAGACAACCAGTGGATCGCCATCGTCGGCATCTCTCTGAAAAGCACGCCCGGCGCCCAGCAACTGACTACCGGTGATGGCCGCACTCTCGGCTTCACCGTGACCCCCAAGCACTACCGCGAGCAGCACATCAAGCTTAAGAACAGCCGTCAGGTCAATCCGCTCGCCGAGGATATGACACGTATCAACCGCGAGCTGGCGGAGCAGACCCGGGCTTACCAGACCTTCAGCCCCAACCAGCCGAGCAACCTGCTGTTCGACAAGCCGGTCAACGGCCCCCTCTCCAGCCCGTTTGGCCTGCGTCGTTTCTTCAATGGCGAGGAGCGCAATCCCCACTCCGGCCTCGACTTCGCAGTGGGTGCCGGTACCCCGATCAAGTCCCCCGCCGCAGGCAAGGTGATCCTGATCGGCAACTACTTCTTCAATGGCAATACCGTCTTTGTCGACCACGGTCAGGGGCTCATCAGCATGTTCTGCCACATGTCGAAGATCGATGTGAAGCTCGGCCAGAGCCTGCCGCGTGGCGGCATCGTCGGGCGAGTCGGTTCGACCGGCCGCGCTACCGGCCCCCATATGCACTGGAACGTCAGCCTCAACGACACCCGGGTCGATCCCGCCATCTTTATCGGCGCCTTCAAGCCCTGAATCGGCAGAGCCCGTTAACAAAACATCCTCTAACAAAACAGGCAGCCCATGGCTGCCTGTCTGCTATCTGCACGTCGAACCTGATTACCTATCCGGCCAGCGCGTGGGCGCCGGACTCCCGACGCATCGCCCGCCACATCACCAACACCAGCAATGAGCTGCACGTTGGCAATGCCAGCCAGACCCCGGGCACGCCCCACAGGGTCGAGAATCCCCACAAGAAACCGCCTATCAGCACCAGCTTGCCACCGGTGAGCAGGGAGGCGATCCGGGCCCGATTGATGGCTTGGAAGTAGGTGGCCCCCACCAGCAGCAAGCCCTCCATCGGCAGCCCCCAGAAGTAGAGCCAGATCCCGAGGCTCGCCACCGGCAGCAGGGTTGCGTTGTCGCCGGCAAACAGATAGACCGCCGCCTCCGGCCACAGATAAAGCGGGAACATGGCGCACAGGGCGATCCCCAACGTCACTCCAAGTGCCAGATTGCGGATCCTCAGCACCCGCCGCCAGTGACCGGCGCCCGCGTTGAAGCTGGCGATGGGCTGGATACCCATGGCGATCCCCTCGAACACCAGATAGAAGAAGGCCTCGGTGTAACTGATCACCCCGTAGGCCGCCACATGCAGCGAAGTGCCAACCGCCAGCAACGCCTTGTTGTGCAGCGCCAGCACCACAGAGAGATAGAGGTACATCAGAAAACTGGAGATCCCGAGGCGCACCGTTTCGCCCATCAGCCGCAGATCGGGGCGCAGGGTGTCCCAGCTTATCCGCAGCTGGCTACGCGGCGTGAAGAAGTGCCACAGGCAGGCGAGGCCCGTCACCGCCTGGGAGAGCATGGTGGCCGTCGCCACCCCGGCCAGTCCGAACGGAAACACTACCATCAGCAGATAGTCGAGCAGCACATTGAGCAGACCCCCGACTACCATGATGAGAGTGACAAAGCCAGGGCGGCCATCGTTGCGCAGCAGCGAGCTGAACGCCATCGACAGCACCGCAAAGACACCCAGCCAGGCGTAGGCCTGCAGGTAGGAGAGCCCGGCGCTGAAGATCTCCCCCTCCGCCCCCATCCAGGCCAGCATGGGCTCGCCATAACGGATCCCGATAAAACTGAGCAGTGCCGAGGCCAGCAACACCATCACCAGCGCATTGCCGACGATATGGCGGGCTTTGGCCGGATTGCCCTGCCCCAGATAGAAGGAGACCAGCGACGAGGCCCCCATGCCGATCAGCGCCCCCACCGCATAGAGCACGGCGCAGATGGGATAAGCCAGCATCAGACCGGCCATGCCATCCTGACCCAGCACATGGCCAACGAAGATGCCATCGATGGTGACATAGATGCCGGTGATCAGCATGGCCGCAACGGTCGGGGTTACGTAACGCCAGAAAAGGCGAGATAGCGGGGCTGTGCCCAGATCAACAGCTGACATATTCGACTCGGTGGAGAGAAAGCGGCCGGGATCATAGCGAAACGGCAGCACGACTTCCTGTTATTTGTGTTATGAATCATTAATATAGACTGCTTTACCCGCCTCCCTGCCCTGTTTTAGGCTAGGGCCACCTCTTCTGAACGGAAACGAGCCTCATGTTGCAACGCCTGCTCACCCTCTTGCTGCTCTCCCTTCTCTTGTTGCCGCCAGCCGTGCGCGCCGACGATGCCATTGCCCAGGCCGAATCCCTGTTGCAGAGCGTGCCCAAGAGCGATACCCCGGAAAACCAGAAGCTGCGGGAGAGCTACCAGCAGGCGCTGCAATTTGCCAGAGAGGCCGAGCGTTACCGGGAGCAGAGCAAAGCCTATCAGCAGATCCTTATCGATTACCCCAAGGAGTCGGCACGGCTCAAGGAGAGCCTGCACAACTATCAGCCCGCAGCTCGCCCGCCGCTGGCGAGCCTCAAGGAGGAGGCGCTGCGCCAGGCCATAGGCTTGAGCAGCAACCGCCAGCTCAACCTGCGCAAGGAGCGGCAGGGGGTGATGGATAGTCTCAACCAGCTGGAGAGCACCGGGCAGGAGTATCACCTGCGGGTGGATGATCTGCGCAAACAGCTGCAACTGACCCGCAGCCAGCTGGAGCGACTGAGCTTCAGCAGCGAATCGGATCGCCAGCAGGAGGCACAGCTGCTGCTGACCAGAATGAAGGAGCAGAGCCTCTCCGACCGGATCCAGATGCTGGAGCTGGAGCAGCTCTCGGCCCAGCAGCGCAACGATCTCGGCAAGCTGAAACTGCAGGAGCTCAATCTGGCCATCGCCGACGAGGATGAGTGGCAAGCCAGCCTGCTGACCCAACAGAACCAGCTGCGGCGGGAGAAGACCGAGCAGGCGCTGGAGGAGAGCGAGCGGCTGCGCAAACAGCTCACCACCGACATGCCGCTGCTGCTGGAGCAACAACAGCAGAATCAGGCGCTCTCCATCCAGCTCGGCACACTGGAAGATCAAATTGAGCGGGTGCAGGATGAGCAGCGCAGCGTCGACAAGAATCTGTTTGAGCTGAATGAGCTGGTCAACTCGGTACGCGAGCAGCTGGAGTGGTTGCAGATCAGTAATGCCTACGGCGAGAACCTGCGCAGCAAACTCTCCGATCTGCCCCCCCAGTTCCCCCTCGACAAGCTGGAGTCCGCCATCGTCAGCGCCCGTATGGCCAAGTACCAGTACGAGAGCGAGCAGGATGGGCTCAAGGATACCCGCCAGCTGCGCGACAAGCTGATGGCCGAAGAGGAGGTGACGCTGGATCGGCCGCAGCAAGCTGTGCTCGACAACCTGCTCAAGGCCCGGCGCCAGCTGCTGACCCGGCTCAACGACGCCTCCGATACCCTCATTCAGGAGCAGACCCGTCTCAAGCTGCTCTACAGCCGCCAGAACAGCAAGATCGACGAGATCCGCGAAATAAGCGCCAGCCACCTGTTCTGGATGCCCGATGTTCGCCCCTTTACCCCACAGGTGATGCTCGGTATTCCTGCCGCGCTGACCCTGGCCTTCAACCCGGACAACTGGTTGCAACTGCCCTACGCCATCGCCGAAAACAGCCCGCTGAGCCTCACGCTGGCCGGTATTGGGCTGCTGGTGCTGGCCTGGAGCTGGTTCAAACTGGCCCGTCACCTGAACCTCTATTGCGACCATATTGCGCCGCGGATCGGCAAGGTAACTCAGGACAAATTCAGCCTCACCAGCCGCTTGCTGCTGCGCTCCCTGCTTGCCGCCCTCCCCTTGCCCGCCATGGTACTGATGGTGCGCGGCCTGCTCGAAGGGGCCTGGCAATACCCGTTTGCGGTGGCGGTGGCGCGCGGTCTTGGCGAGATCTGGTTTCTGCTGCTGGCGCTGGTGATGGCCCGCCATCTGACACTGGAGCGGGGGATTTTGATCCACCACTTCCGCTGGCCCCGGGAACAGGTGCAAAAGGTATGGGGGCAGTTTCGCACCCTGCTGCTGGTGCTGATCCCGAGTTTCTTCGTGCAGGGGATGGCCAACAGCTATCAGGAGCACGCCTTCTACGACTCCCTCGGCCGGATGGCCTTCATGATCGGCGCACTCTGGCTACTGCTTTTCTTCGCCCGCCTCAACCGGGAGAGATTGCCGCTCACCTGGGGCCAGACCGATATGACCAAGCCCCATCTGCTGCACCACTTCATCTGGAACAGCCTGATGCTGGCGCCGCTGCTGGCGGTGATCGGCGCCCTGTTTGGCTACTTCTATACCTCGCGCACCCTGCTGCGCCAGCTGGAGCTTAGCCTGCTGATGGGGCTGGGTTGCCTGCTGGTCTACTATCTGGCCAGACGCTGGATGCTGATCCAGCGCCGCCGCCTCGCCTTCGAGCGCGCCAAGAGCAAGCGCGCCGAGATCCTGGCTCAGCGCGGCCGGGAAGAGGGGCATGACGAACTCAACTCCGAAACCCCGGACGTGGTGGAAGAGACTGAACTGGATCTCGATACCATCAGCGCCCAGTCGCTGGGACTGGTGCGCACCCTGCTGATGCTGGGCTTCACCATGCTGGTGGTGGTGCAATGGTCGGATCTCAACTCCGCCTTCAGCTTCCTCAGCAATATCGAGGTGTGGCAGGTGAGCAGCAAGATTGGCGGCATCGAGCAGCTCTCGGCCATCACCTTGCAGGATCTGATGCTGACCGCCTTCGTCTTCATACTGACCGTGGTGACTGCCCGCAACCTGCCGGGGCTGATGGAGCTGACCCTGCTGCAACACCTCAGCCTCTCCCCGGGTACCGGCTTTGCCCTCACGACCACCAGCAAGTATCTGGTGATCCTGATCGGTGCCCTCACCGGCTTCTCCATGCTCGGCATCGACTGGTCGAAAACCCAGTGGCTGGTCGCCGCCCTCTCGGTGGGGTTGGGTTTCGGTCTGCAGGAGATCTTCGCCAACTTTGTCTCCGGCCTCATCATCCTGTTTGAGAAGCCAATCCGGCTCGGTGACACCGTCACCATTCGCGATCTCACCGGCACCGTCACCAAGATCAAGACCCGGGCAACCACCATAGTGGATTGGGATCGCAAGGAGATCATCGTGCCCAACAAGGCCTTCATCACCGAGCAGTTCATCAACTGGTCGCTCTCCGATGCCATCACCCGGGTCAAACTGCGGATCCGGATCGGCCTGACCCGGGATCCGAAACTGGTGCAACGCATTCTGGAAGAGTCCATCCAGGCATCGACCCTGGTATTGGAGACGCCGACCCCAGAGGTCTTCCTGATCGAATTCACCGACTCGGCACTGATCTACGAGATCCGCCTCTACGTCAACAACATGGATCACCGGATGCCCATCACTCACGAAGTTCACTCGCTGGTACTGGAGAAGATGCAGCAGCAGGGACTTACCCTGCCCCATCAACAGATCGACATTCACCTGAGCCGCGGCTGATCCGCGAGGTAAAAGGAGCAGAACATGCAGATTATTGCCCACCGTGGCGCCAGCGGTCTGGCACCCGAAAACACTCTCAAGGCGATAGCCAAAGCGCTGGAGCTGGGAGCATCAGCCATCGAGATCGACGTGCAGGCGGCCGATGGCGAGTTGTGGGTCTTCCACGACCGGCGGCTGGAGCGCTGCACCAATGGCAAGGGGGTGCTGACCGAGCATTCCCGCTCCTATCTGGAGCAGCTCGATGCCGGTGAAGGAGAGGTGATCCCGACCCTGTGGCAGGTGATGGAGATCATCGACGGACGCTGCGAGCTGCATATCGAGCTCAAGGGCGCCCATACCGCCGATGCGGTGGCAGCCCTGACCCGACGGGCAGAGGCCGAGCTGGGCTTTACTCCCGGGCAGTGGGTGGTTTCTTCCTTCCATCACCCGGAGCTGGCCCGATTTGCCGCCTTGCGGCCCGATATCCGGCTCGGTGCCCTGACCGCCAACCTGCCGCTCAACCTGGCGCAGTTTGCCGACGAGCTGGGGGCCTGGTCCATCAATTGCGATGTTGATTTCATCGACGCCGCGCTGGTCGATGATGCCCATCGCCGGGGACTCAAAGTTCTGGTTTATACCGTTGATTATCCAGAAGATTATGAAACGCTCTCTAGCATGGGGGTCGATGGAATCTTCACCAATCGACCAGATCGTTTTCTGGCGCAGTGAGGGGGGGATACGCACATGGATAACCACTGATTTAGGCACTAACTTTAAATAGCTGACCGGGATACAAAGAGTTCAACTTCAGCCGATAAACAGAGGCTCATAACAATAACTAGATTCCACACACACTTCAGACTGACGCTCACAAGGATGTAACTATGAACTTATCCATTAAAAACAAGCTTGTTCTGGCTATCGGGGTCATCATTCTGGTGATCACCTGCCTGCAGGTCTGGTACAACACCTCGCAACTGCGCAGCGAGACCCAGCGACTGGTCTGGAACATCATCGACGAAAGCTCCATGGCCAACGTCAAGGGGATCTCCCGCTGGGTCGACTCCCGGATCAGCATGGTTAGCACCACCAAGGAAGCATTCGCCAAAGAAGATGAGCCCATCAGTCATCTGGCCCAGTCCATGAATGCCGGTGGTTTCGACCTGGTCTATGCCGGTACCGCAGACGGCAAGATGATCCAGAGCAAACCAACCGACTTGCCCGCCGGTTATGACCCACGTCAACGCCCCTGGTACAAGGACGCGGCCGCCGCAGGCAAGCTGGTCATCACAGCCCCCTATGCCGATATCTCCACCGGCCAGCTGATTGTCACCATTGCCGAGCCGTTCCAGCGCGGCAATACCCAGGGGGTCATCGCCGGTGACGTCTCCATCAGCTCACTGATTTCGGACATTCTTGCGGTCACCACCGAGGGCACCTACGCCATGCTGGTGGACAGCAATGGCACCATCATCGCGCACCCCGATGCCTCCCTGAGCCTGAAATCCGCTACCGCTCTGGCACCGGAACTGACTGCGGCCTACATCAATCAGGTCGCCCATGACGGCATGATTAACGAGCTGGTGATCAGTGGCAAGAAAGAGGTCTACGACTTTAATGCCATTCCCAATACCAACTGGTATTACGGCATGATGGTGGATGAAGAGATCGCCTACCAGTCGGTACGCCGCATGGTTACCTCCTCCCTCATTCAGGGGCTTATCACCATACTGATCGTGGCAGGCTTCTCCTATGTCGCCATCAATAGCTCGCTGGCCCCTCTGAAAACCCTGGGCGAAGCGATTGCCGATCTCTCCCGTGGCAACGGCGATCTGACCCGCCGCATCAAGATTGAACGTGAGGATGAGGTGGGTGCGGTTGCCAAACACGTCAACACCTTCATCGAGCGGATCCATGTGATGGTGCAGGATATCTCCAACTCCTCCGGCCAACTCAACCAGCAGGCCAAGTCCTCCCACAGCATGGCGGAGAAGGCCAATCAGGGTCTGGCACGCCAGCAAAACGAGATCTCCCAGATCGCCACTGCGGTACACGAGATGTCGGCCACTGCGGTCGAGGTTGCCAGCAACGCGGAGCAGACCGCCGAAGCGGCCCGCAGCTCCTCCAGCAGTTGCGAGCATGGCAAGCAGGTGATCGCCCGCAACCAGCGCTCCATCACCGATCTGGCCACCCAGGTGGAACAGGCCTCCAACATCATTCAGGAACTGGAGAAAAACGCTCAGGAGATCAACACCATCCTCTCCACCATTCAGGGCATCGCCGAGCAGACCAACCTGCTGGCACTCAACGCCGCCATCGAAGCGGCACGTGCCGGTGAACAGGGTCGCGGCTTTGCGGTGGTTGCCGACGAGGTGCGCGTCCTGTCACAGCGTACCCACAGCTCCACCGTCGAGATCCGCAATATGATCGAAACCCTGCAACGCAATACCCAGGGGGCGGTCAGCACCATGCACGAAGGCCAGCTGCTGGCCCAGAACAGCGTGGATGACGCCAACAACGCCACCCATGCGCTGGAGCAGATCACCACCTCGATCAACCAGATCTCCGACATGGCGACCCAGATCTCCAGCGCGGCTGAAGAGCAGCGGGCCGTCACCGATGAGGTAAGCCGCAACATTCAGGCGGTGAAAGATGTCTCGGACGAACTGGCAGTGGATGCAGACAGCTCACGCCATCTCTCTGAACAACTTAAAAATATTTCGGGTGAACTGAGCAATCAGGTCGGTATGTTCCGCATTTGAGCATGAGCAAAAGGGGCCGTACAGGCCCCTTTTATTTTTCTAAATAGCGCTTAATTTTCAGTGAGTAATCTCACATTACCCGCCAAATACCCCGCCTTGAAATCCTTGTAATTCGTCTGGAATTATCAGATCACCGCCGTAGTCACCGCTGCACTTCGGATTACTTATTTCTATCCGAACAAATAAACGCCAATAATTCTCATTAAAAAATTACAATAAAAAACTTAAAATTTTTTTCGCGAGTACCTAAAAAGAGAGGTGATTCGCATTTTATTGAAAGAAAACTACGTACAATCCAGAAGTTAAAGTACTCGTAGCTAGGTGTTCAACTGCTCAGTAACACCAAAAAATGACGATAATAACGACATTTTCATCCAGGGATTTGGGTGTTTTATAGAAAAATAACCAATAAAAAGGGAATAAAACCTAGCAGTTTGACTTGCATCAAGCCTGAATTTTTTTCATAGAGCAAAATCGTGCCCAGCAAATCTATCCCTAAGGAGGCAGATGTGGATATTATCAAGACCGATGTGGCCATCATCGGTGCTGGCGGTACCGGCTTACGCGCCGCTATCGCTATAGCCGAATCACAGCCAGACTTGGACATCGCCCTGATTTCCAAGGTTTACCCGATGCGCAGCCACACGGTTGCTGCCGAAGGCGGCGCCGCCGGTGTCGTCCGTGATGACGACTCCCTCGAAAACCACTTCAACGACACCGTCTCCGGTGGTGACTGGCTGTGCGAGCAGGACGTAGTGGAATACTTCGTCAACAACGCGACCAAAGAGATGATCCAGCTGGAGCACTGGGGTTGCCCCTGGAGCCGCAAGCCGGATGGCAAAGCCAACGTGCGTCCGTTTGGTGGCATGAAGGTTCCGCGTACCTGGTTCGCCGCAGACAAGTCCGGTTTCCATATTCTGCACACCCTGTTCCAGACCTCCGTCAAATACCCGAGCATCAAGCGCTTCGACGAGCATTTCTGTCTTGATCTGATCGTGGACGACGGCCGCGTTCAGGGCGTACTGACCTTCGACATCCAGAACGGTATCACCCGCTTCATCCAGGCCAAATCCGTGATCGTGGCAACCGGCGGCGCTGGCCGTGTCTATCGCTACAACACCAACGGTGGCATCGTCACCGGCGACGGCATGGCACTGGCCTACCGTCACGGCGTACCGCTGCGTGATATGGAGTTTGTCCAGTATCACCCGACTGGTCTGCCGGGCACCGGCATCCTGATGACCGAAGGTTGTCGTGGTGAGGGTGGCGTTCTGCTCAACAAGGATGGCTACCGCTACCTGCAAGACTACGGCTTGGGCCCGGAAACGCCGATCGGCCAGCCGAAGAGCAAATACATGGAACTGGGTCCGCGCGACCGCGTTTCCCAGGCATTCTGGCAAGAGCAGCAGAAAGGCCGCGTCATTCAGGGCCCGATGGGCGATGTGGTTCACCTCGACCTGCGTCACCTTGGCGAGAAGTACCTGAAAGAGCGTCTGCCGTTCATCTGCGAACTGGCCAAAGCCTACGTCAACGTGGATCCGGCCAAAGAGCCTATCCCGGTACGTCCGACTGCCCACTACACCATGGGTGGTATCGAGACTGACAACAAGTGTGCCACCCGTCTGCCCGGCCTCTACGCCGCGGGCGAATGTGCCTCCGTCGGTCTGCACGGTGCCAACCGTCTGGGTTCCAACTCCCTGTCCGAGATCGTGGTATTCGGCAAGCTGGCCGGTGAGCAGGCAGGTGAATTTGCCAAGACTCAGAAGCATGGCAACACCGAAGCGCTGGCCGCCAAGGCCGAGGCGCTCATCAAGCAGCACCTCTCCCTGATGGACGTAGACGGTACTGAAAACCCGGCAGACATCCGCAACGAACTGGGCATGTCCATGGAAGCCGGTGTCGGTATCTACCGTACCGAAGAGCTGATGCAGGGCACCATCGACAAGATCAACGAGCTGAAAGCCCGTTACAAGAAGGTCAAGATCAACGACAAGTCCTCTGTCTTCAACACCGATCTGCTGTACGCCATCGAACTGGGTTACATGCTGGACGTGGCTGAAGCCATGGCGCACTCCGCCATCAATCGTAAAGAGTCCCGCGGTTCCCACCAGCGTCTGGATGGTTACGAAGAGCGTGATGACGTGAACTTCCTCAAGCACACGCTCTCGTTCTACAAAAATGGCGAAACGCCCTCCATCGATTACTCCGATGTGAAGATCACTAAGTCCCAGCCGGCAAAACGCGTGTACGGCTCCGAGGGTGAGAAACAAGACGAGGCTAAGAAGAATGGCTGAGATGATTGAAATTGAGATCCTGCGCTACCGTCCGGAACAGGATAACGAGCCCTGGATGCAAACCTTCCAGGTGCCATACCAAAGAGAGATGTCTCTGCTGGACGCCCTGCAGTACATCAAGGATCACCTGGACTCTACCCTGAGCTTCCGCTGGTCCTGCCGGATGGCGATCTGCGGCTCTTGCGGCATGATGGTCAACGGTGTGCCCAAGCTGGGTTGCAAGGCGTTCCTGCGCGACTATCTGCCGGGCAAGATGACCGTCGAGCCGCTCAACAACTTCCCGATCGAGCGCGATCTGGTGGTCGACATGTCCGACTTCATCGAGAAGCTGGAGAGCATCAAGCCGTACATCATCCCGAGCGAGCCGCGCAGCCTGTGTGATGGCGAGTACATCCAGACTCCGGCCCAGATGGCGCAGTACAAGCAGTTCTCCCAGTGCATCAACTGTGGTCTCTGCTACGCGGCCTGCCCGCAGTACGGCATCAACAAGAAGTTCACCGGCCCGGCGGCACTGGCTCTGGCCTATCGCTACAACGTCGACAACCGTGATGCCGGCGCCAAAGAGCGTATGCGCATCATCAGCCAGGACGAAGGCGTCTGGGGCTGTACCTTCGTGGGCTACTGCTCCGAAGTGTGCCCGAAGGGCGTCGATCCGGCGGCGGCCATCCAGCTTGGCAAGGTCGAAAGCGCCAAGGACTACATGATCGCCATGTTCAAGCCAGATTGAGAGCAGGATTGAGACCATGAACAACACTGATAGCAAACGTAAACCTTACGTCCGCGAAATGAAGAAAGACTGGTGGCTGAAGAACGCCTTCTACACCGGTTACATGATCCGTGAAGGCACCAGTATCTTCGTCTCCATCTATGCCGTTGTGCTGATGTGGGGCCTGATGCGCCTGGTTCAGGGTCAGGAAGCGTTCAACGGCTGGCTGGAATCCCTGCAAAGCCCGATCGCCATCCTGTTCCATGTCGTCGCTCTGGCGGCGTGCCTGTTCCATGCCAAAACCTGGTTCGCCCTGGCGCCGAAAGCCATGCGTATCTTCCGTGGTGAAGACCTGGTACCGGAGAAGCCGATCGTTCTCGCCCAGTATGTGGCGCTGGCGGTGGTGTCCCTGCTTGTCCTGATCATCGTGGCCTGAGGAGAAAACAATGAGACGTTCTGACGAACCAATTTACTGGGGTCTGTTTGGTGCGGGTGGCATGGTCGTTGCCATGCTGCTGCCGGTCATTGTCCTCATCACCGGTCTGCTGGTGCCCATGGGCATCATGGACGTGGAAACCATGAGCTATGACCGCGTGCACGCGTTCGCCAGCTCCTGGTGGGGTGCCTGCATCCTGCTGGTGATCATCGCCCTGCCAGTCTGGCACGGCATGCACCGTATCTACCACGGTCTGCACGATCTGGGGATCCACACCACCAAGCTGCACCACTATGTGTTCTATGGCTTTGCCTTTCTGGTATCTGCCATTACCGTCGGCCTGCTGATGGTGCTGGTACTCCAGTAATCACATCTGACTGATTGACCAAACCGGGCCTTGTGCCCGGTTTTTTTTTGCCCCGCTATCCCGCCCCTGCTTTTTATTCACTCAAAGAATTCGATAAAAACCAGATTATCGTCCAAGCACATGGCGATCACAGTCACATAACCCCAATACATTCGTCATTTGTAGCAAACCATTTTGACCACCATCAATTTAGTGACATCCATATCAATTATAATTATTCAGATTAAATAATTATTCATATGGAGCTAGCTAATGACAGACAAAACACGCTCGGTGAGCATAGGCAGTTACCTGGCACTGGCCTTCGCCGTGGTCTTCTTCTCCGGACTGTTGCAATCCGGCGAGTGGTACGGGGTATTCGATTTCACCACGCTGAACGGCTCGTTCGGTACCATGGTCCAGAGTGTCAGCGAGAATGGTGACGGCATCAAGACCGCCATGACCGACATGCGCGGCAAGGGGGGCAACGGCGCTCGCGATGGCTTCTTGTTTGCCCTGACCCTGATCCCCACCGTGATGTTTGCCCTCGGTATGATCAATGTGCTGGAACACTACGGCGCGCTGGAAGCGGCCCGCAAGTTGCTGACCCCGCTGCTGCGTCCGCTGATGGGGATCCCGGGCAACACCGGCCTCGCCCTTATCGCCTCCCTGCAGAGTACCGATGCCGGTGCCGCCATGACCCGTCAGCTCAAGGATGAAGGGCTCATCACCAAGCGTGAAACCGACGTGTTCACCATGTTCCAGTTCTCCGCAGGTGCCACCATCGTCAACTTCTTCTCCTCCGGTGCCGTGCTGTTCACCCTGACACTGGCGGACGGCAGCCCGGCGGTCAGCTCCTCCATCGGTCTGGCGGTCATTGTGATGTTCGCCTTCAAGTTTGTCGGTGCCAACCTGTTCCGGGTCTATCTCAACATGACCGAAGGCAAACACGTCGATAGCAGCAACACCCCGCAGACTCTCAACACTCAGGAGCAAGCCAAATGAGCCAGGCCAACGTCAAAAAACCCATCGTCACCGACATCTTCGTTGAGGGAGCCAAAAAGGGCTGGGTGATCGCCACTACCTCCACCGTCCCCAACGTGCTGATGGCCTTCGTGATCATCAAGGCGCTGCAGATCACCGGCGCGCTGGATGCCATGGGTGCCATCTTCTCCCCTGTCATGGCCATCTTCGGGTTGCCCGGTGAGGCGGCAGCCGTGCTGATCGGTGCCTGGATGTCGATGGGCGGTGCGGTCGGCGTAGTCATTACCCTGTTCGATCAGGGGCTCCTCAACGGCACCCACATTGCCATTCTGGCGCCAGCCATCTACCTGATGGGCTCCCAGGTGCAGTACATGGGCCGCATCCTCGGCTGCATCGGCACCGAAGGGCGTTACATCCCCATCATGGTCGCCATCTCGGTACTCAACGCCTTCGGCGCCATGCTGGTGATGAACATCCTTCTCTGACCCGAACCTGATAGTGGAGCAAGCAATGACTTTTTCTCTGGATCAATACCTGACCGAACTGGCCCCGCTGATCAATCTGGATTGCGGATCCCTGCACCAGCCGGGCATTGCGGCAGTGGCCGACCTGATGGCCGCCAAATATGAGGCGATGGGCGGCTGGCAGATCAAGCGGGTCGACTGCGGCGCAGCCGGGGTGGGACTGGAGATCCGCAACCAGCCTGATGCAGCACAGATCGATGTAATGCTGATCGGCCATATGGATACCGTCTTCCCCCTCGGCACCGCCGCCGCCCGCCCGATGAGCATCGATGGTGAGCGCGCTTACGGCCCCGGTGTCTCCGACATGAAATCCGGCCTGCTCAACATCGTCTATGCCCTGCGTGAACTGCCCCACGAGGTGCGCGATCGCCTGAGCATCTGCGTCTGCATGAACCCGGATGAGGAGATCGGCTCCCTGCACTCCAGCGACTGGCTGGCAACGGTGGCCAAACAGGCAAAACAGGTGCTGGTGGCCGAAGCGGCCCGCGCCGATGGCTCGCTGGTCAAGGCGCGCAAGGGGATGGCCCGTTATCGCATCGACTTCACCGGCAAGGCGGCTCACGCGGGCAACGAACCGCAGAAGGGGCGCAGCGCCATCACCGAGCTGGGCCACTGGATCCTGGCCATCAACGCCCTGACCAACTTCGAGAGCGGCACCACCCTCAACATCGGCATTGTCGAGGGGGGCAACGGCGCCAACATAGTGCCGGCCCATGCCAGCGCCGTGGTGGATGTCCGTTTCTGGGACAATCAGGAGTACCACCAGATCAACGATCATCTGCTCACCCTGGCCGAGCGGCCCCATCTGGACGGAGTCACCATCCAGCTGACCCGCGAGGCCCACAAACCGGCCATGGTGCCGTTAGAGGGCACCCAGGCACTGATGCAGCTGGTGGAGGAGTGTGGCGCCGAACTGGGGCTGCCGATCAGCTGGCAAGAGGTGGGTGGCGGCTCCGATGCCAACCTGACCGCCGCTCTCGGTATCCCCACTCTGGATGGTCTGGGCCCCATCGGTGCCGGTTTCCACAGTGACGAGGAGTATCTGGATCTGGCCAGCATTGCCCCGCGCATCGAGCTGCTGGTGAAGGTACTGACCCGTCTGGCGGCCTGACAGCCTCTCACGTAAAAAGGGCCAGCCGGTTTGCACCGGCTGGCCCTCTGTTTATCTGCTCCCCCTGAATGACAGCAACCCTTCGCTATTACTCCATTGGCGGCAAGAAGCGGCGCATCACCTCATCCGTATGCCCCCCTTCCTGAAATGCCACCAGCGACTGATTGAGGATGTTCACCAGCTGGTGACCGCGGGGGGAGCCCTTGCTCACCAGCAGATAGAATCCCTTGCGGCTGGGCAGGGCGAGATTGAGCAACCCGCTCTCGCTGCGGTAGATGCCAAGGCTGATGCCTGCCACCAGAGGTTCGATTTCGCTCGGCAGAAAGTCGCAGCGATCCCGCTCCAGCATATCGAGCGCCTGCTGCAACTGCTTGACCCGGCGTGGCTCCTGCGCAAGCCCGTAGGGTGTGTAGTTGTAGCCAATCACCCCGCACACCCGGGAACGATTGACCGTCTGCAGATCCGGCGGTTCGGGGTAGCGGCGCTTGAGATAGAAGAAACCGAGGTGGGTGTAGTAGAGGGGAACGCTGTAGAAGGCAAACTCGGCCCGCTCCGGCTTGTAGCTGGCATCCCAGGTCAGCTCGCACAGACCATTCTGGCGATAATCCGCCAGCTCCTGCTGCACCCGCGCCCAGGGCAGATAGCGGATCTGGTGCGAGAGCCCGCTCTGTTGCAGGGCATCGAGCACCAGCGTCGTCGCAGAACCTGTCAGGCGGCTGGTATCGGGCACCCCGTCCGTGCGCTCCCAATAGGTAAAGGGGGCCCACTCGTTGCCCTCCCCCAGACAGATCTTCACTGGTGGCTCTTGCCCCCATAGCGCGGGGGACAAGATGGCCATCGCCAATCCCGCCCACCATATTGCCGCTCGTCTCATCTCCCGCTCCCGAACTGTTTATCCCTCTTGCAGCTTAGCCCAGAAGGGATAGTGCTCACTTTGCAGGGGCACTTTCATGCCACAACGTCAGCAAATTGGCCGGAATGGCACCATAACGAAGCTGCGGCGTCTGGTGCCAGTCAGCCAGCTTTTGCAGGGCTTTCGCCAGATCCTGTGCAAGCGTACGGGTCACTCTCACACCGGCCTCCAGATAGAGGCTCTTGATCTCGAAGATCCCCTGCTGGCGATGGGCCTTGGCATCCATCCTGCCCACCAGCTTGCCGCGATGGAGCAAGGGCAACACGAAGTAACCGTACTGACGCTTGGGGGCCGGGGTATAGCATTCGATGCGATAGTCGAAGTTGAACAGCTCACTTGCCCGTTTGCGATCCCACACCAGCGGGTCGAACGGCGACAAGGCGGTAGTATGGGTTGCCTTGAGACGGCCTTCCTCTGCCTGCACCAGCTCATCAGCCAGCGAGGCATGCACAAAGGCGCCGTGCTGCCACCCCTCCACCCGTACCGGCAGCAGCTCCCCCTCGTCCGCCAGCTGATGGAGCAGGCCGTCGTATTTGCCACGCCGCAGCCGGTAGTAATCCGCCACCCAGCCGGTTTTGACCAGCCCCAGCGCCCGGCAGCTGGCGCGCACCATATCCCGCTGCGCCTGCTCGACGCTTGGCAGGTCCCGCTGGTCGCTCCACTCGGGGATGACCCGTTCGGCCAGGTCATAGACCCGCTGAAAGTTGCGCCGCTCCCGCACCATCAGCTGACCTGTGGTAAAGAGCACCTCCAGATGGCGCTTCTCCGGCTTCCAGTCCCACCAGCCATTCCCCTTCCCCTCTTTGCGTTCAAAGTCGGCCGCCCGTACCGGGCCATGGTGGCGAATGCGTTCGATAAGCTGGCCAATCTCCTGCTGATGGGTGGCGAGCCAGTTGGCCGAAAACTTCCAGCCCATGGCGACGGGGTCGAGCATCCGATGGCGCAACAGCCGGTAATCTTCGCGGGGCACAAAGCAGGCCTCGTGGGCCCAGTATTCGAAGATCTCGCCGTCAGCCAGCAGCTGCTCCAGCCAGCGCGGTTCGTACTGGCCAAGGCGGCTAAAGAGCACCAGATAGGGGCTGCGTGCCACCACCGAGATGGTATCGATCTGCAGCAGCGCCATGCGGCGGATGGTGGCCAGCAGATCGGCCGGGGTCGCCTTGCTGCGACGGGGGTCAAGCAGCCCCTGCGCCGCCAGTTGCAGATGACGGGCATCTTGCAGTGACAAATGGGTAATCGACATCAACAACCGCTCCCTGGTATCTGACCATCGCGCGCCCGGCGGATAGCCAACAAAACCGGGGGAGGCCCCACGCTGGCATGCCTCCCCTCCCTTGTGTGCCAGCGCCGCTATGAGTGGGCCGGGGGCAAGACCAGCTGATTGACCACCAGCATGATCTCTCGATAAGTGGCCTCTACCGTCTCGGGGGTCGGCTCCAGAATAAGGTCATCGGCATAGCCGTTGATGAGCGAGGTGATCTGGCGCGCCAGTCGCCGGGCATCGCCCGCCACAAACTCGCCGCTGTCGATCCCCTTTTGCAGGATCTGCTCCAGCACCTCGCGCCACGCCAGAATGATTTTGCGGTAGCTCTCGGCAAATACCGGGTCGCGCAGTGACTCGTTCCAGGCATCGAGGTAGATGGCCCAGGAGGCATCCTGACTGGTCGGCAGGTTGTCCCGCACAAAGAGCGGCAACGCTTCGCGGGCTGGCAGCGGCAACAGCCACTTCCGCTGCTCGGCTATCTCCTGATAGGTGAAACGCTCCACGGCGCAGAGGCAGAGCTCCTTCCAATCCTTGAAGTAGTGGTAGACGTGACTGCGCGCCAGACCGGTGCGCTCGGCAATATCACGGGTTGACGATGCCGCCATCCCCTTCTCTCGAAACAGGGCCAGTACGGCCTCGATGATCATCTCTTTGCGCTGTTCTGCTGATGGGCGTGCCATCTGACCTCCTGCGATATCCATCGATCTGCTTGACTTTGAGCAGTCGCTCAAACAAACTTTGAGCACTCGCTCAAAATTAGCGTTTCCGACATCTTAGGAGATAACCCATGACAACACCAACCACTTCGGCAGCCAGTTGCGACGAGCAGGCCACGCCGTTGCCACACTCGGCCGGTCGTTCGCTGGGGGCGATTGCGCGGGCCAATCCCCTCAAGCTGGCGGGCACCTTCTCGCTGGTGGCCCTCGAAAACATCCTGCTGGTGGTCTATCCCCTGTTCGCCGGCTTTGCCATCGACGCCATCGTCAAGGGGCAGTGGCTACAGGCCTCGAGCTACGCCCTGATCGTGCTGCTGTTCTGGCTGATCGGCGCCCTGCGCCGGGCGGTCGATACCCGCACCTTTACCCATATCTATGCGGCGCTGGCGGTGCCGGTGATCCTGACCCAGCGCCAGCAACAAGAGGGCCAATCTACCATAGTGGCGCGGGTCACCCTGGCGCGGGAGTTTGTCGACTTCTTCGAGAAACATATCCCGATCCTGGCCACCAGCCTGATCTCCATCGTCGGGGCGGCCATGATGCTGATGGTGATCGAGTTCTGGGTCGGCATCGCCTGCATGGGGGTATTGCTGCTGTTCGGCCTGCTGCTGCCCGGCTTTTCGCGCAAGAACCAGCTGCTGCACGAGCGGCTCAACGATCGGCTGGAACACGAGGTCAAACTGGTCACTCATGCCCAGTCAACCAGCCTCGCCCGCCACTACCGCGCGCTGGCCTGGCTCCGAATCCGGATTTCGGATCGGGAGGCACTCGCCTTTCTGGCGGTCGGCATCAGCGCCTCCCTGCTGTTCCTGCTGGCCATCACCATGCTAATGGCCCAGCCCCAGGTCTCGGCAGGCCATGTCTATGCTGTGATGACCTACCTCTGGAACTTTGTCACCAGCCTGGATGAGGGGCCCGGTCTTGCCGATCAGCTGGCCCGGCTGCGAGACATAGGTCGCCGGGTCAATACCGCCCAACCCGATGAAATGATTTGATATTTTTTATCTGTAACCGGAGTAGAAGATGAATCCGACCACCCTTTACCAACGAGCGTTGACCATGTGCATCAGCTGTTTTTTCCTCGCGGCCTGCGGCCCCAAGATGAGCGACTTTGAGCCCAACACCAGCTACTGGTTCAAGGAGAAACCGGCAGAGGAGAGCGCCCCGCTGGCGCAAGACATGACGGTGGATATCGCCATCATAGGTGGCGGCTACAGTGGACTCTCCAGTGCTTGGCATCTGGCCAAGGCCAATCCGTCGCTCAAGATTGCTATCTTCGAGGCCAAACAGGTGGGCAGCGGCGCCTCGGGCCGCAACGGCGGCATGGTATTGCCGGGCTCCGAGGTGATGGATCTCTACGAGGAGGGGGAAGCGAGCAAGCGCCACTACGATCTCACCGTCGCCAGCATGCGCAAGCTGCAGGCGCTGGTCGCCTCAACCGGCGTCGAGGCCGACCTCAAGCTAGATGGCTATGTGGAGGCGATCCTCGATGAGGAGGATATCGCCGAGTACCGCGACTACGTGAAAACCGCCAATCGCCTCGGCATCCCGCTCCAGTACTGGAACGCCGATACCACAGAGGCAAAGCTCGGCACCGATCGCTACGTGGGGGCGGTCTACGACCCCAATGGCGGTCAGGTTCACGCCATGAAACTGGTCAATGCCCTGCGCAAGGCGGTGGAGCAGGCGGGCGTCACCATCTATGAGCAGAGCCCGGTAATGGGGATCAAGGAGGGCAAGCAGATCGAGCTCAATGTAGCCGACAAGTACAAGGTGACCGCCGACAGCATAGTGCTGGCGACCAACGGCTATACCTCAAAACTTGGCTACTTCAGCGGGCGAGTATTTCCGGTTCACGCCCAGAGCGCCGTCACCGAGCCGCTCAGCAAAAAACAGCTGGCCGCCATCCAGTGGCAGAGTCGGGTGCCCTACTACGACACCCGCAACATCCTGTTCCATCTGGTATTGACCCCGGATAACCGCATCGTCATCGGTGGCGGCAATGCCGAGTACGTCTTCAACGACGGCCTCAACTACAAGGGCGACCTCAATCGGGTCAGCGAAATGATGATGACCGAGCTGGTGACCCTCTATCCGGCCCTCAAGGGGATCAAATTTGAACAGGTGTGGGACGGGGTGCTCGGCATGACCGGCGACAGCAGCGAAGCGGTGGGGGTAATGGGGGCTCACAAGAACATCTACTACGCCCTCGGCTACAACGGCCACGGCATCAACCTCTCCTTCCTGTTTGGCGACATCGTGGCCAGCCTCTATCAGGGCAAGGAGCATCCCTGGTTCAACCACGCGGAGCAGAGTCTGCCGATGTGGCTGCCGCCAGAGCCGTTCAAGTCAATCGGCGTCAAATCTGCCCTGATGTACTACCAGTGGCAGGACAAGGGCTACAAGGAGTAGCGCCGGACGAACCCGACGAGTAACAGACAAAGGCACGCCTCAGGGCGTGCCTTTCTGCAATACCGCCACATCGGCGTGGGGGAAGCTGAGCTCGGCCTGCCAGCGGGCGGCCAGCACCTGAAACGATGCCTCGGCAAAGAAGACTATGTGGGTCGGGTCGTGGCGATAGCGCCAGTTTTTAAACCGCTCGTCACTGAGCACCCGCTGAGTCTGCAACACCAGCACACCGCCCGGCTTGAGGCAATCCCACAACTGCGCCAGCACCGTGCGCGGCTCGGCAATATGCTCGATCACCTCGGTACTGGTGATGAAGTCATACTGACGCGTCAGCAACTCGGGAAAATCGGCGTAGAACTTGTCATACCCCACCATCTGGTAACCCGCCTCACGCCCCATCGCCACCAGCGCCGGGCCCGGGCCACAGCCAAAATCGAGACCACAGGCAGGCGTTGGCACCCGACTCAGTACCTCGCCAAATGCCCGCATCAGAAAGGTGCGATAACGGGGATCATCAACCTGGTTATCGTGGCCGTCGTAGACCGCCTTCTCCGCCGCCTCATCCAGATGATCCGCCTCATCCAGCCAGACCAGCTCGCACGCGAGGCAGCGATGATAGCGCTTGCCCGCCACCGGCAGGGGATAACTGCGATGGCTGGCACACAGGGGGCAGCTGACGGTGGATGACATGGCGGTTCCTCTTGGGGGCTTCCTGTTGGATAACAGCGGCGCAGATTGCCTGCCCGCTGCCTCGCTGACAACTTTTTTTGCTCCTTAAGGGTTTCTTAAGTTTGCCCTTTTACTCTCAAACCATCGCAAGAGAAGGAGTCACCCATGACCATCGAGATCCAGGCCCCCTACCGATTGTTGCTAGCCAAGTCCCCACAGCAGGTCATGGCGCTACAAACCTATATCCAGGCCGCCTACACCCTCGAGTTCAACGCCCGCATCCCCCATTTTCTCCCCTGTCTGCTGGGGCTCTATCGGGCGGACGGGACGCTGGTCGGTGCCTGTGGTCTCAATCATGCCAGTGAGGGGCCTCTCTATCTGGAACAGTATCTGGAGCAACCCATCGAGGCCGCCATCAATACCCGCCTCGGGGTCTATCCGGCACGCCACCGCATTATCGAAGTGGGCAATCTGGCCTGCAGCGAACCGGGCAATGCCCGCCTGATGTTCGCGGCACTGTGTCGCCTGCTGTGTGAAAACGCCCTCGACTACGTGGTCTTTACCGGCACTGCCAAGCTGCGCAACAGCTTTGCCCGGCTGCAACTCAACCCGGTGGAGCTGGCCCCCGCACAGGCCCATCAGGTGGGGGCCGACGCCGACGCCTGGGGTGAGTACTACCGTTGCCAACCCAAGGTGATGGTGGGCGACATCAATCAGGGGCGCGAGGTGCTGGCCCAGCGCAGCCTGCTGCTCAATCTGCTGGCCCCCATGCCTACCCTGTTTGACGATGCCGGCAAGAGCAGTGATAACCAGCCCCATCAAAAAAGGTGCGCCCAATGAGCCTGTTCGACGCCATCGCCAAACATGCCCACGAGAATCCGCAATCCCTAGCGCTGCTGAGCAGCCAGCAGCGCCTCGATTACCAGACCCTGTGGCAACAGATCCAGCGTCTGGCCAGCCAGCTGCAACAGCTCGACATCAGCCGTCTGGCGCTGCAACTGGACAACGGCCTGCCCTGGGCGCTGCTGGATCTCGCCTGCACCAAAGCCGGGATCGTGGTCATACCGGTGCCCCACTTCTTCAGCCTTGAGCAGCAAGAGTGGCTGCTGGAGAGCAGCGGTGCCGATGCGCTGGTTGGCCCGGCCCATCAGGGATGGCACTCTGCCGAGCAGCTCTTGCTAGTCAGCGGCGAACTGCCGCTCTGGCGCCGCAAACCGGCAAACCTCCCGGCATTGCCACAGGGCACGGCCAAGATCACCTACACCTCCGGCACCACGGGCCAGCCCAAAGGGGTCTGCCTCTCGCTGGCCAGCATGATGGCGGTGTGCGAATCGCTGGCCGAGCGAGTCGCGCCAGCCAAGGTAGAAAAACACCTGACCCTGCTGCCGCTGGCGACCCTGCTTGAGAACATCACCGGCCTCTATGTGCCGCTGCTGACCGGCGCCTGCAGCCGCATTCCGTCCCTCGGGGAGATCGGTTTCAGCGGCTCCAGTTCGCTCAATGCAGCCATGCTGGGGGAAGCGCTGCTGCGCTGGTCGACCCACAGTCTGGTGCTGGTGCCCGAACTGCTGCGTTTGTTGCTAGCGCTCTGCACCAGCACCCCGACGCTGGCCCAGCAGCTCAAGAGCCTGCGCTTTATTGCCGTCGGTGGCGGCAAAGTAGCACCCGACCTGATCAAACATGCCCGCCAGCTCGGCCTGCCGGTATACGAAGGTTATGGCCTCTCGGAGTGTGGCTCCGTGGTGGCGCTCAACAGCCTGGATGCTGACAAGCCCGGCAGCGTCGGCCGCCCCCTGCCCCACTGTCAGGTCACCATCGCCAGCGATGGCGAAATTATGGTGAGCGGCAGTGCCATGCTGGGCTATCTCGGCAGCAACGAACCGACTCCCGAACAGATCGCCACCGGCGATCTGGGTCATCTCGATGAAGAAGGCTACCTCCATATCACCGGGCGCAAGAAGAATGTCCAGATCACCGCTTTTGGCCGCAACTTCTCCCCCGAGTGGGTGGAAGCCGAAGCACTGCTCTGCCCCGCCATCGCCCGCATCGTGGTCTTTGGCGATGGTCAGCCCGCCAACGTGGCGCTGATCCAGCCCCTGCCGGGCAAAGAGGCGGATCTGCCCCGCCAGATCGCCGGTCTGAACCTGCGACTGCCCGATTATGCCCGGCTGCACCACTGGTTGCCGGTGGCACTCGACCAGCATCCCGGCCTGCTGACCGCCAACGGGCGCCCCCGTCGCAACGAGATTTACCAACACTTTTCCCGGCAAATCAGCCAATGCCTTACAGGAGAATCGTCATGAGCTTCTACCAGACTCTGCAACAAGCCACTGCCGAGGAGCGTGAGCATCTGTTCAACGCCCCCATTATCGAAGCCTGTCGCCGTGGCGATATCAGCCGTGATACCTATCTCGCCTTTCTGGCGCAGGCTTACTACCACGTCCGCCACACAGTTCCGCTGCTGATGGCAACCGGCGGCAAGCTGGGTCAGGAGTACGAGTGGGTGCGCGGGGCCATTGCCGAGTACATCGACGAGGAGTATGGCCATCAGGAGTGGATCCTCAACGATATCCGCGCCTGTGGCGGTGATGCCGAGGCGGTGCGCCACGGCCAGCCCGGGCTGCCCATCGAGCTGATGGTCGCCTTCCTCTACGACCAGATCCAGCGCGGCAACCCCATGGGCTTCTTCGGCATGGTGCAGGTACTGGAAGGCACCAGCGTCGCCATCGCCCTCACCGTCGCCGACCAGCTGAAAAAGGGACTCGGCCTGCCACCCCAGGCGATGAGCTACCTGAGCTCCCACGGCGCCCTGGATCAGGAGCACCTCAAATTCTTTGAATCCCTGATGGATCGGGTCGAGAGCCCGGCAGATCAGGCCGCCATCATCCACTCCACCAAGGTGGTCTACCGCCTCTACGGCGAGATGCTCTACAACCTCACCGCCACACCGTAAGTCGGCAGCGGATCAGCAGACAGCAAAAAGGGAATCCATACCATGAACCTTGAAGGGAAACTCGTGCTGCTCACCGGCGCCAGCGGTGGCATAGGTGAGGAGCTGGCGCAGGAGCTGGCGGCCCAGGGGGCACACCTGCTGCTGCACGGTCGTCGCGGCCCGGCACTGGAGCGGCTGTGCAAGTCACTGCCTCATCCCGAGCGCCATCAGGTGGTGCTCGCCGACCTCGGCTCTGCGCAGGAGCGGGCCAAGCTGTTGCAACACCCTGCGCTGGAGGACGGGATCGACATCCTGATCAACAACGCTGGCTGCAACCAGTTTGCCTGGCTGGAAGATCAGAGCTTTGAACAGGTGGAGCGCCAGCTGCAGCTCAATATCGAGGCGCCCATCCAGCTCACACGTGCCCTGCTGCCAACCATGCGCAAGCCGGGGATCATCATGAACATGGGCTCGAGCCTGGGCAGCATCGGCTACCCCGGTTACAGCGTCTACTGCGCCAGCAAATTTGCCCTGCGCGGCTTTAGCGAAGCGCTGGGACGGGAGCTGGAGGGGAGCGGCATCAAGGTGCTGCACTTTGCCCCCCGCGCCACCCGCACCAAGCTCAACTCCGAGGCCGCCTACGAGATGAATGCAGCGCTCGGCACCCAGACCGACAGCCCGCAGGAGGTGGCCGAAGAGGCCGTTATCGCCCTGTGCAACGAAACTCGCCGCAGCTGGCTCGGCTGGCCGGAAAAACTGTTCGTGCGGCTCAATGCCCTGCTGCCCGGCATCGTCGACAAGGCGCTGGCCAGACAGCTGCCGATCATCAAACGTTATGCCCGTCATCTTCAGCCAGGGACGGCTGATGCCGGCGCCAACAGTGCGCCACAACCAGACTTGTCCCGCCCGATCCCGACCAAGAAGGAGCATTAATATGAATTTTTTCCGTCAATCCGTGACCTCTTGTGCCATCGCCATCCTGCTGGGATCCACCTCAGTCATGGCCGCGAGTGATGCCCTCATCCCCATCCAGCAACAGTGGGCCGTCTGCCAGTATCAACAGAGCGGCAAGGCGAAAGAGAGCTGCCTCGAAACACTGAGCACCCAGGCCGAAGCGGCCAGCGCCAAGGAGCCTTTTCGCGCCGACCTGCTGATCTGGTCTGCCATCGTCAAGAGCACCTGGGCGGGGGCCAAAGGGGGGCTGGGGGCACTGGGTCTGGTGAAAGAGGCCAAGGCCAAGCTGGAGCTGGCGCTCAAGCAGGATCCCAAAGCGCTGGACGGCTCTGCCTACACCAGTCTGGGCTCCCTCTACTATCAGGTGCCCGGCTGGCCGGTCGGCTTTGGCGATGACGAAAAGGCAGAACAGCTGCTCAAGCAGGCGCTGGCCATCAATCCGGATGGCATCGACCCCAACTTCTTCTACGGTGACTTCCTGCTGGATCAGGGTCGCAAGGCCGAGGCCAAAACCTACCTCGACAAGGCGCTGGCCGCCCCAGCCCGCCCGGGCCGCGAAGTGGCCGATGAAGGGCGCAGAATGGAGATCCGCGATCGGCTGGCCAAGCTATAAAATCCTGATGGATCAAAGAACTATTTAAACTCTGCCCACCAGCTTGCATACTGGTGGGCAGGGTTGTTTATGCCACGGCACACCCTGGCGCTGAGCCAGATCGCGACACCCAACAAACAGGGAGAAAAGAATGCGGATCCTGCTGGTAGAAGATGATGTGATGCTGGGGGATGGTATGCAGGATGCACTGCGCCATAGCGGCTACACGGTGGACTGGCTGCAACAGGGGTTGCCCGCTCTGGCAGCCCTCAAGAGCGACGAGTTCGCCGCCCTGATCCTCGATCTCAACCTGCCCGACATCGATGGCCTCAGCCTGCTGCGCAAGTTGCGGCGTGAAGGACACCAGCTGCCGGTGCTGATCCTCACCGCCCGCGATGCGCTGGACGATCGGGTGGTTGGCCTCGATGCCGGCTCCGACGACTACATGGTCAAGCCCTTCGCCCTGCAGGAGCTCAACGCCCGCCTGCGCGCCCTGGTTCGCCGCAGCAAGGGGCAGGCTCAGGCGGTACTGGAGTATGGCGACATCCTTATCTATCCAGAATCCCAGCAGGTCACCTATCAGGGGGAGGCGGTCAAACTCACCCCCCACGAATACAAGTTGCTGCAGGAGCTGATCAGCCAGAGCGGCCGGGTGCTGAGCAAGGATCAGCTTCAACAGAGCCTCTACGGCTGGGATGAAGGGGCCGAGAGCAACGCGGTAGAGGTGCATATCCACCATCTGCGCAAGAAGTTCTACAGCGACCTCATCCGCAATATTCGCGGGGTCGGCTACATCATTCCCCAGCTCGAACAGCCAAGCCGGACACCCGCACGATGAAACGTCCCCGCTCCATTCGCCGCTTTCTGCTCACCGGTATCCTGACGCTGGTGAGCCTGAGTCTCACCATCAGTGCCTTTATCGGCTACATGGAGGCGAGCCACGAAATGGAGGAGCTGTTTGATGCCCGCCTCGCCCAGTCGGCCCGCATCACCAATCAGCTGCTGGCTCGCTACATGGCCCAGCAGGGGCAACTGCCCGCCAACGGCACTGTCTATCAGGAGTGGGAGGCGCAAAATCCCGATGAGTGGCAAAAAGACCCCAGCCTCAACCTGACCGGCGAGGATCGGGAGATCACCCCCTACGGCCACGAGTTCGAACGCAATCTCTACTTCCAACTGCTCGATGAAAAGGGCGGCTTACTGCTGCGCGCCCCCAGCGCCCCGGATCAGCCGCTGGTCACCCTGGCTATCGGCTTTGACACGGTCGAAAAAGATAATCACCAGTGGCGCACCTTCACCCTCTACAACCAGCAGGAGCAGACCTGGCTGGTGGTGGCAGAGCGGGACGACGAGCGCAGCGAACTGGCCAGCAAGATGGCCACCCTCACCATGCTGCCGCTGCTGATCACCCTGCCCTTCCTGCTGGCCCTGCTCTGGTGGCTCATCACCCGCGGGCTGGCCCCCCTGCGTCAGCTGGCCCAGGCCATCAGTGAACGTCACCCCGCCAACCTGAGCCAGCTCAGCCTCAAGATAAGCGCTCAGGAGCTGACCCCCCTCACCAACGAGATCAACCGGCTGATGCAGGCGCTGGCAGAGACCATAGAGCGGGAGAAACAGTTCACCAACGAGGCGGCCCACGAGCTGCGCACCCCGTTGGCGGTGCTGCGGATCCACAGTGAAAATGCCCTGGCTGCCGAAGATGAAGTGAGCCGCCAGCAATCTCTACACAAGATGCTGCAGGCCCTAGACCGCAGCGATCGGCTGATCCGCCAACTGCTGACCCAGGCCCGTATCGACAACCAACAGGGACTGGTACTAACCGAGCTGGAGGTGGGCCACCTGCTGCAAGGCACCCTGGCAACGCTGGCTCCCATCGCGCTCAAGAAGGATCAGCAGCTGTCGCTGGAATGTGAAGTGCCGCAACTGGTGATGGGGCAGGCCACCCTGCTCGAACTGCTGTTCAGCAACCTGATCGACAATGCGCTGCGCTATACCCAGCCGGAGGGCGAGATCAGGGTGCGGGTTCAGCGAGAGGGCAACCGGGTGAGGGTGGATGTGAGTGACGACGGCCCTGGCATTCCCGCCAGTGCCTTGCCCCGGCTGTATGAACGCTTCTTCCGGGTCAATCCCCAGCAGGGGGATGGCGTGGGTCTCGGCATGGCCATCGTCTCACGCATCGCCCAGTTGCACGGCGCCGACCTCGATGTCCACAACCGGCCGGAAGGGGGACTGGAGGTGAGCGTGTTACTCCCGCTCCCGCCGGCAAGATAAGCGATAAGTAAAGAGCCCGCGATGCGGGCTCTTTACTTTCAATGACAATCTGGCTGCACGGTAAAGGTTCGACTGGAATCCACCGGGCCCAGCTCCGCCAGCAGACGGCGGCCCAGCAGCACCGGATAGATCATCTTGCTGCGATCCCGCAGGGTGAACCACTCCTCATACACCTTGTCCCCCAGACAGATGGACATGGTCACCGTTGGCCGCTGCTCCATGCCGCCCGCCCCGCGCACCGTCACGCTGCGCTCGACCCGCCGCTCGAACTGCTGTTTGACCAGCTTGCCGCTGTCGGCATCGGTCACCACCAGCATGAAACGCACCCAGGGCTTGCCATCCCGTTTGAATCTGGTGATGGAGCGTGCATCGAGGGAAGAGGTGAGCGCCCCGGTGTCGAGCTTCATCTTCACTGCCACGCCGGTAGGCAAAATAAGCCCCTTCTCGATCCAGCCATAGCTGGTCGGGGTCTCAGCCAGCGCACTGCCACACAGTGCCAGCATCAGGGTGATCCCCACCATCATCTTGCCCATTTTACTGCCCTGCCTTGTCAATCCTGCGCCCAGATCTACCACAGTCCCATTGTGGGTCAATCCGATTTATTTCAGCTACTTGGATAATATCTGGCGGGTCAGGAGAGAGACGACAAAGAGTGGCCGAACGGCGGCCCAAGCGGGCGGGAATATCGTAGGAGAGCAAGGCACCGAACGGTGCTGGATGAAACTGGTGGTTAACCTCAGGTTGTGACGCCAAAGGCTACCACAAGGATTTACAAATTATCAGTCTTGTTCTGAAGGGATTTTTGCCTACACTGTTGTAAACCGGAGGGCCTGAAAACCACCGGTTTTTTTGCGCCTGCCGAAAATTTGCCACTGCAAAAGTGACTTTCAACAAGGCTCAATAAGGAATTTGTAATGCGTATCGAAGAAGACTTGAAGCTCGGTTTCAAGGATGTCCTGTTCCGCCCCAAGCGCTCTACTCTCAAGAGCCGTTCCCAAGTAAGCCTGACCCGTCAGTTCACCTTCAAACACACTCAGACCCAATGGCAAGGCGTACCCGTTATCGCCGCCAACATGGATACCGTCGGCAGCTTTGCCATGGCGCGCACGCTGGCCGGTTTCGAGATGATGACCGCGGTACACAAGCACTACAGCCTTGAGCAGTGGCAAGCTTTCGTCAACGAGACCGACCCGGCGCTGCTGGGCCATGTGATGGTCTCCACCGGCACCTCGGCTGAAGATTTCGCCAAGACCCGCCAGATCCTCGCCATGTCCGAAGCGCTGCGTTTCATCTGTGTCGACGTGGCCAACGGCTACTCCGAACACTTCGTCGAGTTCGTGCGCAAGATTCGTGAAGCCTGCCCCAACCACGTCATTCTGGCGGGCAACGTGGTGACCGGCGAGATGGTCGAAGAGCTGATCCTCTCCGGCGCCGACATCGTCAAGGTCGGCATCGGCCCGGGCTCAGTCTGTACCACTCGCGTCAAGACCGGCGTCGGCTACCCGCAGCTCTCTGCCATCATCGAGTGTGCCGATGCGGCCCACGGCCTCGGCGGCCAGATCGTCGGTGACGGCGGCTGCACCTGCCCGGGCGACGTCGCCAAAGCCTTCGGCGGCGGTGCCGACTTCGTCATGCTGGGCGGTATGCTGGCAGCCCACGAGGAGTGCGGTGGCGAGATCGTCGATGTAGACGGTGAGCCCTTCATGAAGTTCTACGGCATGAGCTCCTCCAGCGCCATGGACAAGCACGCTGGTGGCGTCGCCGAATACCGCGCCTCCGAGGGTAAAACCGTTCTGCTGCCCTACCGCGGCCCGGTCGAGAATGCCGTGCGCGACATTCTGGGCGGCGTGCGCTCCACCTGTACCTACGTGGGTGCCAGCCAGCTGAAAGAGCTCACCAAGCGCACCACCTTTATCCGGGTACGCGAGCAAGAGAACAACGTCTACGGCAAGGAGTAACCTGCCACAGATCGCCGTCACACGCTGACGGTTAGAAGCCAGTCAACCGGTGTGCTACCCTGCGCACCGGTTTTTTTGCATCCGGGATCCTGAGCCATGACAACTCCCCTGCCCCCGTTTGACTGGGACATCTTCTGTTGCGTCGTCGACAACTTCGGTGACATCGGCGTCACCTGGCGACTTGCCCGCCAGCTAAAACGGGAGGGGAATATTGCGGCACATGGCAATGAGGTTCAGGTGCGGCTCTGGGTGGACGATCTGGCAAGTTTCGCCCGCATCTGTCCGGGGCTCGACCCGGCGCAGGATGGCCAGTGGGTCGATGGCATCTATATCCAGCACTGGCATGAGACCCTGCCGACCGACATGACACCGGCCAGGGTGGTGATCGAAGCCTTTGCCTGCGAGCTGCCCGCCCCCTTCATTGAACGAATGGCCGAGCAGATGGCGAGCCAACCCAGCCCCCCATGCTGGCTCAATCTGGAATACCTCTCGGCGGAGAGCTGGGTCGAGGATTGCCACGGCCTCGCCTCGCCCCAGCGGGTTGGCAATAAAAGCCTCAACAAATACTTCTTCTTCCCGGGCTTTACCGCTAAAACCGGCGGCCTTTTGTGCGAACGCGACCTCATCACCGAACGGGAACAGTGGCAGCAAGATGATGCGGGACTTACCGCCTACTGGGCCAGCCTCGGTTTGCCGCCCAAGCAAGAGCACGAACTGCGGGTCAGTCTCTTTACCTACGAGAGCAATGCGCTGAAGAGTCTGGTCGAGAGCTGGTGCCAGAGCGCCACCCCCATCACCCTGCTGCTGCCGCTGGGCCGCTCGCTGCAGGATGTGCTGCGCGGCGCAGGCCTTGAAGAGGCCATCACCACCGCCAAGGCGGAGGATCTGCTCCACGCGGGCAACCTCACCATCAAGCTGCTGCCGATGACCGATCAGGCCGGTTACGATCGGCTGCTGTGGAGCTGCGATCTCAATCTGGTGCGCGGCGAGGACTCCTTCGTGCGGGCCCAGTGGGCAGCACGTCCTTTCCTCTGGCATATCTACCAACAGGAGGAGGAGGCCCATCTGATCAAGCTGGAGCAGTTCCTCGACCACTATCTTGCTGATCTGCCTGCCGATTGCGGCCAATGGCTGCGCCGCTTGAATCTGGCTCTCAACCGTGGCGAAGATTGCGGCGAACTTTGGGCCCAATGGCCCCGATATAGCGCCATTTGGCAGCAACATGGGCGAAGCTGGTCACAGAAGTTGCTCCGGGATGGGGATCTCGTCACACGGTTGGTGAAATTTTTAGAAAGCCGTATATAATCTGGCAGTTTTTATCCGTCCGTTTCACGAACAGGAATTTTTTACATGAAAACCGCACAGGAAATCCGCGCTGGTAACGTAGTCATGATCGGCACCGAGCCGATGGTGGTTCAGAAGGCTGAATTCAACAAATCCGGCCGTAACTCCGCCGTGGTCAAAATGAAGCTGAAGGGCCTGCTGAACGGCAGCGCTACCGAGACCGTCTTCAAGGCCGACGACAAGCTGGACGTTGTTCAGCTGGAACGTAAAGAGTGCACCTACTCCTACTTCTCCGATCCCCTGTATGTCTTTATGGACACCGAGTACAACCAGTACGACGTAGAGAAAGACAACCTGGGTGACGTGCTGAACTACCTGGTAGACGGCATGGAAGACATCTGCGAAGTGACTTTCTACAACGAGAAAGCCATCTCCGTAGAACTGCCGACCACCATCGTGCGCGAAGTTGAGTACACCGAACCGGCAGCCCGTGGCGACACCTCCGGTAAAGTGACCAAGCCTGCCCGTCTGAAAGGCACTACCTACGAGCTGGCTGTTGCCGCTTTCGTAGAGATCGGTGACAAGATCGAAATCGATACCCGCACCGGTGAATTCAAGCGTCGCGTCAACTAATTGACCGCTTTGAATTGATTACAAAAAAGCGAGCCAACGGCTCGCTTTTTTATTGCCTCCGAGTTGCCATCACACCGCCCGCCTTCAGAAAATTCCGCCGCAGCCGCTAACCCAGATAACCGGGGGAGCACACTATGGCCAGATTATCCTTATCACTGCTGTTATTGACCTTGCTGGCTGGCCATGGGGCAGAGGCGAGCGAGGTTGCGCCCCCCATTGCCGAACCAATGCCCCTCGACCATTGGCAAGCGAGCGACTGGAAAGGGTTGCCCGATGTAACCCGGATCGACAAGCAGACGGTGCTGTTCGCCAAACACGACAGTGAAAACTATCTGGGGCTCGCCATTTTACTGCCCGACTGGCAGCGCAGCGGCCAGCTGTGGCAACTGACTCGCGCTCTCGGCCGACTGGGCTTTGATACCCTGCTGCTGCTGCCCTCCCCCCAACAGACCGAACTGGACCCAGCCGCCGAGAAAAAAGCGAAAAACAGCGATGCATTTCGCAAGCAGTTTGCCGAGCGGATCAGCAAGCTGGCCGATGCCAAGCTGCAGGAGGGGGGCTTCAAGCTGATCCTGGCGCAAGGTACCGGCGCCGCCTGGACTGTCAACCTCATCGCCAGCGAACAGTTGCCCGCCCCCGATGCACTGGTGCTGCTCGATGGTTTCTTCCCCAACCAGCAGAGCAACCAGACCCTGGCCAAACAGGTGGCTCAGGCGGCCATCCCCACCCTGGACCTCTATCAGGAGGATGGCGGTCGCTGGCCCCTGCTGGCCGCCGAGGCCCGCAAAAGCGAGAGCCGGCGCAGCAACAAGCTCAACTATCGCCCCTACGCCCTGATGGAGCTGGAGGAGACCCCCACCCGCATTCAGGGCTGGCTCAACCATCTGGGCTGGCTCTAAACCAGCCGCCACCGTGGCGCAATAAAGCGCGCGCCAGCTCACATCTGCCTGATAAAGCCCAACCCTGCCACGGCGACGATCTGGCCCTGACCGCATCCTCTTTGGCATCATGGCCCCTCGACACCAGAAAAATGGCAGGAAGGTCCATGCAGCAGATTGTGTTTCTCGACAGCGATACCCTGGATGCGGGCATCACCCTGCATCACCCCGACTTCCCCCACCACTGGCAGAGTTATCCCAGCACGACCCCGGAACAGGTGGTGGAACGGCTCAAAGATGCCAGCATCGCCATCATCAACAAAGTACGGATCGGCGCCGTCGAACTGGCCCAGCTGCCTGAGCTCAAACTCATCGCCCTGGCCGCCACCGGCAGCGACAACGTGGATCTGGAAGCGTGCCGCGCCGCCAACGTCGGGGTGTGCAACATTCGCAACTACTCGGGCCCCTCGGTGCCGGAGCACGCCATGGCGCTGATGCTGGCCCTGTCGCGCAACCTCTTCTGCTGGCGCCAGTCGCTGCTGGAGGGGCGCTGGCAACAGAGCGGCCAGTTCTGCTTCTTCGACCACAACATCATGGATCTGCACGGCAAGCAGCTTGGCATCATCGGCAAAGGGACGCTCGGACAGGCGCTCGGCGAGCGGGCCAAAGGGATGGGGATGACAGTGCGTTACGCCCAGAGCCAGATCGGCGCCAGTCACGACGAGGACCGCTTGCCCCTCGACGAGTTGCTGCAAAGTTCGGACGTCATCAGCCTGCACTGCCCGCTCACCCCCTACACCCGCAACCTGATTGGCGAGCGGGAGCTGGATCTGATGAAACCGGGCGCCCTGCTGATCAACGTCGGCCGTGGCGGACTGGTGGATGAGGAGGCGCTGCTGCAAGCGCTGGCCAACGGCCGCCTCGGTGGCGCCGGTTTCGATGTGGCGAGCGTCGAACCGCCGCCTCCCGACCATCCCTTGATGAAGGCACTGCAATACCCCCACTTCATTCTGACCCCTCATGTGGCCTGGGCCAGCGAGGAGTCGATGCAGCGCCTCGCCGATCAGCTGATCGACAACATCAACGCCTTTGCCGCCGGTCGCCGCCAGCACCGGCTGGTGTAACCGCACGAGCGAGTAACCGCAAAATCGAGTGACTACACCATGCAAAACGGGGCCAACAGGCCCCGTTTTGCATCTTTCGCACTCACTGCGCGCACATCAATCGTCGTCGTGCCATCTGTGCTTCTTATGCTTTTTGTACTTCTTGTGGTGCTTGTGATGGTGATGATCGTCGTCATCATCGTAATAGCGATCCTGGCTCTTGTGGCCATCGCCGGTCTTGGCACCGATGGCCGAACCGCTCGCCCCGCCGACCCCGGCGCCGATCAGCTGACCGGTATCGCCACCGACACTCTTGCCGATGGCGGCACCGCCCAGCGCCCCCACAGCGCCGCCAAGGGCCGCTTCATTCTTGTTGCCCTTGTTGGCCGTCGCAGCCCCACCGGCAGCACCGCCCAACGCAGCCCCCACCAGCGCACCGGTATCGCCACCCAGCTCCTTGCCAATCATGGTGCCCGCCACACCACCTGCGCCGCCACCCAAAATGGTATTGAGGGTCTCGGAGGAGTGCACGGTCGTGCTGCCAGCCAGCAAGGCGCCCAGCAGTGCCAGTGCGCGAAGAGCACGCGAATTCATCTCCATGGGTACTCCTGTCAAACCTGATTAATATTCAGCGGCACTATACAAAGCGCCACGGGGTTCGCCAGCCAGTAGAAATGAGGGATGCGACAGTCAATGGCCGCACGGCTACTGCCAAAAATGGAAGAGTAAAATCAAGCAATTGAATTTAAAGATTAAAATCACCAAAAAGCCAAACTATTACGGCAGGGTGACCCACAATCTGGTTGTCGTGTCCCGGCACAGGCCCGCCGCGTTGGGACAAAAGCTGTCAGTCAGCAGCCTCATCCGCCAGATGCCAGCAGTCCCGGCCAGCCTCCTTGCTACGATAAAGGGCTGCATCAGCACGCTCGAAGATGGGGTCGGCAACGGGTGAATGGCAGGCGCCGCCGATACTCAAGGTGACCTGTCCCTTGTGCTCACGCCACTGCTGATGTCGCACCACGTCAAGCAGACAATTGAGCTTCTCCGCCAACTCATCCTGCGGCTGTTGCAGCAGAGCGGCAAACTCATCGCCCCCAATCCGGTAAACCGTGCTCACCCCCAGCACATCAGCAAGGCAATTGGCCACCCGACACAGCACCTGATCGCCGAAGGCATGACCCCGACTGTCATTGAGTCCTTTGAAGTGATCAATATCAAACAGCAGCAGCCAGAAGCGCTCCCCCCTCAGCTCCAGCGCGCTCTTGTGCTGCTCGAAGGCTCGCCGGTTCATGATACCGGTCAGAGGGTCCCGCAACAGCGCATCCTGCCCCTTGAGGAAGCTGGCCCTGACCTGATCGATCTCGTTCAGGCTGCGCCGCACAAACCAGGTATTGGCCTTGGAGATGGGGGGAGAACTCTCCAGATTGCGCACGATACCGGTCAGTGAACCCGACACCAGCGCCTGCTCCTGGCGGAAGATCCGCACCAGCAGACTCAGCGTGCAACACCAGATGGCAAACAGAGAGATCAATGGCAAAACCACCATCTGCAGCGCCTCATAGAGGCTGTTGCGAAACAGCACGGGCGGCAGATAGATATTGAGATCCCAGCCAATGTCCGCCAGCTCGCGCTTAAGGAAAGTGCCATGACACAACACATCCAGACCGAGCCACTGCTGGCCCTGATGCTGCTCGATGGGGTGATCTGCCAGCAGATCCATATTGCTGCCCACCACCAGCTGGCCGCTGTCGCGCAAGGTAAGATAAAGTGCAGCCTGATTGCCACCAACCGTCCGCTGTAGCGCCTGCTGCAGCGAGTCGAATGACATGTCGACCATCAGCAGCCCCAGCAGTTGCCCCTGATCGTCCCGCACCCGTTTGATCAGGCTGAGTATTAGTTCATTGGTATTGTATTCAGGGTAGGGGCCAAACCAGACGAGCTCGTCGCCCGGCATGGTGGTCACCTGATACCAGGGTCGCAGCGCCGCCTGATAACCGGGGGGCGGTAGCCAGTCCGGGTAGCTGTCGATACGATCCGCGTTCAGGTTGTAAAAGTAGATGTAGTGGTTACCTGGTTTGATCTTGTGCGCAATGGCCCAGATGGGGGAGTCGGCCAGCCCGCCGCGAGCGATCTTCTCCTTGTCGAGCGAGGCCTCCAACACTGCCAGTTGCCGCTCATTGACCTTCACCATCTCGTGGATCAGGGACGCTTCAACGGAGGATGCCATGTGGCCGAAACCGGATACCGTCATGTCGATATCCCTCAGATAGCTGGCAATAGCCATGATGATCGTCACTATCAGGATCATCAAACCAATCAATGCAGAGAGGGGGACCAGCACATAGTAGCGTTTATTGAGATACGAACGGCTCACATCACATCCGAACCATGAAAACATACGGGGATTGTGGGAGAGAAAGGAGAGTGAATCATTGATTAATATCACTTTCGCGCCCCTTAAATGACACTTCCAACACTAACGAAACGTCAAGGTTCGCAAACGAATATCAACTGACAGGAAAAACGCTAGTTACCCCGGGTTAACCCCGCTCTGCATCGTGGGTGTTATAGTCTATACCTGATTCGGCAGGCGCTGGACAAACCGTCCATCACCGGCTGCAACGCCAAGCAGAACAAGGAGATGTTATGAGCAGTCCGTTTATCGAACAGATCAAAGCACGTCGTACCATCTATGCCCTGGGCGACCAGGTGTCCCACACGCCGGAGCAGCTGACGACCCTGATCCAGGATGCCATCAGGCACAGCCCCTCCTCCTTCAACTCCCAGAGCTCCCGTGCCGTCATCCTGTTTGGCGCCCAGCACCACAAGCTGTGGGATATCGTCAAAGCCGAGCTGAAAAAGATTGTGCCGCCGGAGGCCTACGCCCAGAGCGAGGCCAAGGTAGATGGCAGCTTCCGCGCAGGCTTCGGTACCGTGCTGTTCTTCGAAGACACCGACGTCATCAAGGATCTGCAGCAAAAATTTGCCCTCTATGCCGACAACTTCCCCATCTGGTCGGAACATGCCACCGGCATCGCCCAGTTTGCGGTCTGGACGACGCTGGCGCAGGAGAAAGTCGGTGCCTCCCTGCAGCACTACAACCCGCTGATCGACGAGGCGGTACGCAAGGAGTGGAACCTGCCCGCCAGCTGGCTGCTGCGCGCCCAAATGCCCTTTGGCAGCATCAAGCAACCGGCCGGTGACAAAACCTTTATCGACGACGCTACCCGTTTCCGCGTTTTCAAATAACCGTTGAGAAAGCAAAACGCCCCCGCATCTCGGGGGCGTTTTTATTGCGGCATACAGTGTTGATGGCAATGGCTCATACCGCACGGCCACAACCCATTCTCTCCATCGCTCAGGCGGGCAGCGTCACCAGCAGGGACGTCTCTCCAAGTTCCATCTTAACCTCGCGCCAGTCGCGGATCACCGCCACCACTGCCGGATTAAGCGGCACATCGCCCCCCACCTGTACCACGGCGCAGCCTGCCTTCAGGGCGCTCTCGATACCGGCCGGGGCATCCTCGAACGCCAGACAACGAGCGGGCGAGACACCAAGCCGTTCAGCCCCCAGCAGATAGGGCTCGGGATCGGGTTTGCCATTGACCACAGCTTCAGCCCCCACCAGCAGGTTGGGCAGCGGCAAACCGGCACAATGCAGGCGGTGACGTGCAACCCGCTCACTGGCGGAGGTCACGATGGCCCAGCGCTCTGGCGGCAAGCGGCCCAGCAACTCGCCAGCCCCTGGGATAGCATCGCCGCCGGTATGCAGCATCTCCAGCTCGTCGAGCCGCGCCGCTTCCCGCTCCACATCCAGCTGCGGGGCCAGCGCCCGGATCACCTCACGCGAGCGCATACCGTGGCACATAGCCAGTACCGGCTCTGGGGCAAGCTGATGATGCTGACACCAGAGCCGCCACACCTTCTCCACATCGCCGGTCGAGCAGACTAGGGTGCCATCCATATCGAGCAGCAGGGCGGATACCGACAGGGTGATCGTGTTCATGCCACCACTCATACAGACACTCATACAGGCACCCCGGCCAGCTCGGGCAGAGAGCCAGAGAGCGCATCGGCAAAGGCCTGCTGCTGGGCGGCACGCTCATAACAGGCGAGTGCCTGCTCGGCACTGCCAGCCCACACTTGCAAGGGGCCGACCACAAAACCCTGTTGCAGCAGGCTGGCGAGCAGCTCCCCCGTCTCCGGGGCCGCCAACGGCTGAGCCAGCACCAGCGTGCCCTTGATCAAAAAAAGATAACGTTGGGTAGACATGATATGGCTCCTTGTTCCGGTTCAGAGGAGGGCGATTCCCCCCTTGCCGAGCCATTAGAACAAGGCGATTAGATAATTTATAATCAATAAATGGCCACTTTGGATAACCAATTGGAATGAAATTTGACTTGAGGCAACTACAGGCGTTTGTGACGCTGGCCGAGACCTCCAACTACCGAGAAGCGGCCAGCCGCCTCTTTATCACCCAACCGGCCCTCACCAAGCAGATCCAGGGGCTGGAGCAGACGCTGGGTTGCACCCTATTCAAGCGGGGCCGCCACGGTGCCGAGCTGACGGCGCTCGGCGCCCAGCTGCTCACTCAGGCGAGTGCGCTGGTCGAGCATGGTCGGGAGTTCGAAAGCCATGCGCTGGCGGTGGCGAGCGGGGTAGCCGGTCGGCTCAAGATTGGCTTTGGTCTGTCGAGTTTCGCGCTGGCCCCTGCGCTGGTGGCCCGCTTCAAGCAGCAGGTCCCGGAGGTGATGGTCCATCTGCAGGATATGCCCTCCGCCATCCAGCAGGAGCAGCTGCTCTCCGGCCAGTTACAACTTGGCTTTATGCGCAGACCTCAGGTGCCCCAGTTACAGGAGCACAGACTGCTGATCGACCGGCTGGTGCTGGCGGTGCCGACACGAATGACCGAACCAGACCCGGCCGCATTCGACGTCCAGCAGGCACTGACCAGTCAACCCCTGTTGCAGATGGTGGGCCACCGCTGCCCCGGTCTCAGCCAGCAGATCGCCGGTTTTCTCGGCGCCAATCGGCTGACCGGCATGGTCCAGGAGGCCGAAGATATCCAGACGCTGGTGGCGCTGGTCGCGGCGGGCATCGGCAACGCCATCCTGCCACGCAGCGTCAGCTTTATCGCAGGCCCCGATGTCACCCTCTATCCCCTCTCAGGCCCCAGCTCCGAGTGGGAGGTCAGCATGGTATGGAATCCGGACTTTGCCGACCCCATCAGGGATCACTTCGTCAGGCAGGTGATCGCCAGCCATCCCCTGCCGGTGTCGGCCACACCCGAGCGCTGAAACCAACGCTCGCTGGTAGCTAACATCGTGCCACGTCAAAACAGTGCGCCCCCATCAAGGGGGCGCATGCAGGACAAAAGCGGCAATGCGGCTCAACAGCTGGCGCAGTGGCTACGGTTTTTACCCGCCCCCTTGGCGCAATAAAGCGCCGCATCGGCCGCGGCCAGCAACGCACCTTCCCCCTCCAGCAGTTGCTCTGCCGTGTAGGTGGCAATGCCAATGCTGGCGCTAAGCTGAATATTATTTGCCACCACGATGTCGAGATCGTTGATGGCCTGGCGGATCTCCTCTCCAATCCGCTGGGCCGCATCTCGATCGGTATTGCCGAGGATCAGGGCAAACTCGTCACCACCAAAACGGCAGGGCAGATCCGCCGGACGCTGGCAGAAGGATTGCAAAAGATGGCCCACCAGCTGGAGGGATCCATCCCCCATCTGATGACCAAGATGATCATTACACGCCTTGAAGTTATCCAGATCCAGCATGATGAGGGAGAGCGGGGTATGTTCACGCATGCTGCGCCGCCACTCGTTATGCAAAAAGCTGTTGAACAGCCGCCGATTGGCCAGTCCGGTCAAGGGATCATGTTGGGAGAGGCTGGCAACTTCCAGCTCCAGCAGCTTGCGCTCGGTGATATTGATATGGGCGATGGAAAAAAACTCGGCATCAAGCCCGGGTACCGGCGCTACTCGCATCATAAACCAGCGCTGGGTGTCGGGGCTGTGGCAGGGGTATTCCAGATAGAACTTCTCCTGCTGATGACGGATGACCCGAAGGATCCCCTCCACGGCAGCCAATCCAGAGGGCTCGGATTCAGCGTCACAAGCCCCCATGTAATTGACCCCAATCCAGTTATATCCCTTGGGCATGCCGTTTTGCTCGGCAAACAGATCCCAGGCGAGATTGGTGTAATGGATCACGCCATCCCGATCTATCACCGATATCTGGTCTTCCAGCGAATCCAGCAGCGCAGCCAGATGATGGGCTCGCTCGGCGAAGTGACTCTGCCGCGTCTGTATATCATCCGCCATGGTGGCCATCCTGTGGCAAAAGTGGCATACCGCCATCTATTAACAATTAAGTCAGCAGATAGAGTAAAGCACCCCATTCCCACTTAGCCAACTGAGACCAAATTTCACCATCGAACACTATCCGGCAAAGTTTCAGGCCAGTTTCCCTGTTCCAGATAACAAGAGCGCATCATGAGCATATGTCTCTGATAAGTCACATTTAATGACCACACCACTGATTTTCACAGGGGATGCCATCTCCTTCCCCATCCATCTTGGTACCAGGGCAGTTTTGTAAAAACCAGGTTGCCTCCTCGCAGGAGGTCATCTGGGAGCAATGCTGCCGACCATCACACTGACGAATAAAGGTCGTTGTCTGTGGCGTGCTGACCGAGGTGCTGATCTCCTCCTGATTGAAAGAGGAGACCGGCAATGGCGCCATCGACTCGGCCGAGAAACGGGAATAGATGGAAAAGAGGCCGACGAGCACCAGCAGAGGGATCAATTTGCCACTCCAGCTGCTCTTGCGACGTCGATAGGGGTTACTTCTCTCTCTGGTCAAGGTAGGTCGTGGCGGCTGACTTGCCGCCCGAAACGATGGCGCCGCCGATGATGCGGCCGATCTTGCTGCTGATGATTCGGCCAAGGGCACGGCATCCGCCAACGTGAGCGGGCGATCGGGGAAAAAGACCTGTAACGCCCTTGGCTTGCCATCCTGGCCACTGCCGATCAGATAGGTGACACGCTCCCCCGGCTCTGGCACCCGGCCATCTGATTGCAACGCCGTAACATGCACAAACAGCCCTGCACTGCGTGCTCCATTGATTGCCTGCTCGGCGCCATTTTGCTCCGGCGTAATAAATCCAAAGCCGCGCGCCTCGTTCCAGCTCGCGATCCGTCCCTGATAACGCATCTGTCCATCCTTGTTGTTATCCATGTGAGCACTATCTTGCCCGACAATCATGTTGCCCAAAAGTGCTGCGGCCCGACAGGGGGACGCAGAGTCAATCTCAACACGGTGATCGGGTGCAGCCTGCGTTAAGGATCAAGCCAGCTGGGACACCTTGATGATCTCGGCGATGCGACCCAGCATCCGCAGCGAGGTGTGATGCTCGGTGGCATCTGTGGCGGCGCAGGCATCCTCCAGAATGGTGATGGCGTAGTCGCGATCGTGGCCATCTCGCGCCGCCGCCTGAATAGCCCAGCTGGTGCTCACCCCGCACAGATAGAGGTGGTCGATGTGATTGGCCCGCAGCGCAGGCTCCAGCGCCGTGCCATAGAAGGGGCTGACCCTGGGCTTGGCCAGCACCAGATCACCGGGTTGCACATCCAGATCCGGGTGAAAGTCGGTGCCTGGGTCGGTAAGCGAGAGCGCCCCCAACTGGTGAGCGCGACCAAACATGGGAGACCCCTTGGGTTGCAGCTGATAGCCGCCGTCAAAGCCCACCTTGATCAGCACTACCAGCCAACCGTGGGCGCGGGCCAGCGCCTGATTGGCATGCGCAATGGCATCCTGCTCCACCACGTGGGCTGCCGAGGCGGCAATGCGCCCGTCGGGATGGGCAATATCGTTGATAAAATCGATCACCAGCAGTGCCTTGTTCATCACCTTTGCTCCTTCGCGCATTCAGCCCGTGCTATCTGGTTTCTACCTGTCAAACCAGCCCCAGTGCATAGCGCAGCGCCATCTCCTTTAAGGGGCCAGCTTTATCCGCCAGATTGAGGGCCAGATTACGGGCCAGCTTGAGGGGGCCAATCTCGTTGCTGGACACCCCGTAGAAGAGATCCATCCCCGACTGCATCAGCAGGTTGTCGGGACGACGGCGCCGCTCGTAGCGCTCGGCCAGCACAAGTTGATGCCAGTCAGCGCCAGCACCTTGCAGCAGATCAGCCCAGCAGGCCACATCCTTAAAGCCGAGGTTGACCCCCTGCCCCGCCAGCGGGTTGATGGTGTGGGCAGCATCGCCGAGCAGCACCACCCGACCGGCGTGGTAGTCGTTGGCGTGGCGGCGCACCAGCGGGAAGCTCCCCTTGCCGGTGACGGTGAACCCGCCGAGCCGACTCGGGAAGTGGCGGCGCACTTCGGCGGCAAGCCCTTCGTTGCTCATGGCAGTGAGCACCCGGATACGGGCCGGGCTGTCATACCACACCAGGGAGCCGTGCTGACCGGGCAGCGGCAGGAAGGCGCGCGGGCCGCTCGGGGTGAACTGCTGCCAGGTGATATCTTCCTGCGCAAAGTCGGTGTCGATATTGATCAGCATGCAGTGCTGGCGGTACTCGAAGCGCGATACGCCGATACCCGCCAGCTTGCGGGTGTGGGATTCGGCACCATCGCAAGCCAGCACCCAGCGAGCCGCCAGCTCGGTGCCGTCGTCCAGAGTCAGCACAGCTTCATCTGCACTCTGGCGCAGGCTGGTCACCGCCGCCGGGGTGTGGGTCTGGATGGTGGGAAAATCCTCCATCCGCTTGAGCAGGGCGAGCTGCACCAGCCGGTTTTCGATGATGTAGCCGAGCTGGGGCAGACCGAGATCGGCGGAATTGAAGCGGGTGGCAAAACCGTCCAGCTCCCAGGTCTCCAGTCGGCGGTAGGGGCAGAGCCGCATCTGCTGCAGATGGTGCCAGGCACCGGCCTGCTCCAGCAGCGCCACCGAGGCCTGACTGATGGCGGAGACCCGCAGATCCAGCGGCTGCTCCGGCGCGTAATGCTCCGGCAGTTGGGTCTCGATGACCCGCACCGAGAGACCCTGAGCCGCCAGCAGACAGGCAGTGGCGGCGCCCACCATGCCGGCGCCGACGATGGCGATATCACACTGTTCCATACATTTATTCCTGAAAGGGTGCGTCCGGCGACAGCGCCCGGACGTGAACCGGATGGCTGCATGATAGCGCAAGGGCGGCTGATAAACAGTGAGACAAACAGGGAATTGCTGCGTCAAATCAAGGAGAAAGCTTATTGAGCTTGCTGGCAACAGGTATCGGGTGAGCACCATTGCCAGCTGGATATTAGCTAGGCAGTATCCAGATTGCGGAGTAAAATGCGCGGTCCTTTGACCATGCCGATTTCAAAACAAGTCAAGAGAAGCAATGAGCAAGAAACTTCACATTAAAACCTGGGGTTGCCAGATGAACGAGTATGACTCGTCCAAAATGGCCGACCTGTTGGATGCCAGCAATGGCTACACCCTTACCGAAGAGCCCGAAGAGGCAGATGTCTTGCTGCTCAATACCTGCTCCATCCGCGAAAAGGCGCAGGAGAAGGTGTTCCACCAGCTGGGACGCTGGAAAAAGCTCAAGGCCAACAAGCCCGGTCTGGTGATCGGCGTGGGTGGCTGCGTTGCCTCTCAGGAGGGCGATGCCATCCGCCAGCGCGCTCCCTATGTGGATATCGTGTTCGGCCCGCAGACCCTGCATCGCCTGCCCGCCATGATCAAGGAAGTGCAAGAGGGCCGTGGTGCCCAGGTTGATATCGCCTTCCCCGAGATCGAAAAATTCGACAGCCTGCCCGAACCGCGCGCCGAAGGGGCCACCGCCTTCGTCTCCATCATGGAAGGCTGCTCCAAATACTGTACTTACTGCGTGGTGCCCTACACCCGCGGTGAAGAGGTGAGCCGACCGCTGGACGACGTGCTCTACGAAATCGCCCAGCTCGCCCAGCAGGGCGTGCGCGAAGTGAACCTGCTCGGCCAGAACGTCAACGCCTACCGCGGTCCGACCTTTGATGGCGGCATCTGCACCTTCGCCGAGCTGCTGCGTCTGGTGGCCGCCATCGACGGTATCGATCGCATTCGCTACACCACCAGCCACCCGATCGAGTTCACCGACGACATCATCGAAGTCTACAAAGATACCCCGGAAGTGGTCAGCTTCCTGCACCTGCCGGTGCAGAGCGGCTCCGACCGTATTCTGACCATGATGAAGCGCCCGCACACCATCCTGGAGTACAAATCCAAGATCCGTCGCCTGCGTGCCGCCCGTCCCGACATCACCATCAGCTCCGACTTCATCGTTGGCTTCCCGAACGAGACGGACGAAGACTTTGAAGCGACCATGAAGTTGATCGAGGATGTGGGTTTCGACATGAGCTTCAGCTTCATCTTCAGTCCGCGCCCGGGCACCCCGGCCGCCGACATGCCAGACGATGTCGACATGGAAGTGAAGAAAGCCCGTCTGGCCCGCCTGCAGCACGTCATCAACAACCAGGCGATGCAGATTGGCCGCGCCATGCTGGGCACCACCCAGCGCATCCTTGTGGAAGGGCCCTCCAAGCTCGACCCGATGCAGCTGTGTGGCCGCACCGAGAACAACCGGGTGGTCAACTTCGAAGGCCAGCACACCCTGATCGGCGGCTTTGCCGACGTGGAGATCACCGAGGTGCGTCCCAACTCCCTGCGCGGCAAGTTCATCCGCGGCGAGAGCGAGATGAACCTGCGGATCGCCACCGCCCCGAGCGAAATCCTGGCCCGTCGCCCGGATAACGTACCGGACGAGCTGGGCGTTGCCGCCTTCACTCCCCATTAATCCCCTCCTCCCCATTCGCCCGGCGGATGGGGAGCGCCTTGAGACGAGGATATTTTGAGCCGACACATCTCGACCCTGAATCTGCATCTGGAGCCCGCCGACAACCAGCGCCTTGCCAGCCTGTGCGGCCCCTTCGATGACAACATCAAGCAGCTGGAGCGCCGCCTCGGCGTCGAGATCAGCTACCGTGACAGCCACTTCCAGTTGGTGGGCAAACCGGCCCAGCTGGATGCCGCCGCCGTCATCCTCAAGCACCTCTATGTGGAAACCCAGCCCCTCAAGGGTGGCAAGGTGACCGACATCACTCCCGACATGGTCCATCTGGCCATTCAGGAGTCGCGGGTGCTGGAGCAGGATGACGAACCGGCGCCGAGCATCCCCTATGGCAAGGAGGTGACGGTCAAGACCAAGCGCGGTCTCATCAAGCCACGCAGCCCAAATCAGGCCCAGTACATTGCCAATATCGTGCGCCACGATATCTGCTTCGGCATCGGCCCGGCCGGTACCGGCAAGACCTATCTGGCGGTCGCGGCGGCGGTGGATGCGCTGGAGCGTCAGGAAATTCGCCGCATTCTGCTGACCCGTCCGGCGGTGGAAGCGGGTGAGAAGCTCGGCTTCCTGCCTGGCGATCTCTCCCAGAAGGTGGATCCTTACCTGCGCCCGCTCTACGACGCCCTGTTCGAGATGCTGGGCTTTGAGCGGGTCGAGAAGCTGATGGAGCGCAACATCATCGAGGTGGCGCCGCTCGCCTATATGCGCGGAAGAACCCTCAATGACGCCTTTATCATTCTCGATGAGGCCCAGAACACCACCACCGAGCAGATGAAGATGTTCCTCACCCGGATCGGCTTCAACTCCAAGGCAGTGGTCACCGGCGACATCACCCAGGTAGACCTGCCGCGCAACGCCAAATCCGGCCTGCGCCACGCGCTGGAAGTGCTGCCAGGGGTCGATGGTCTGTCGTTCAACTTCTTCGAGTCCAAAGACGTGGTGCGCCACCCTGTGGTGGCCCGCATCGTGCAGGCTTATGAGGCGTTCGATGCCAAACAGGCAGCCGAGAAGGTGGCCGGCCAAACAAACGCCAGCAAAGAGAGCGAGCAATGAGCGTAACCCTGGATCTGCAGCTGGCCAGTGCCAGCACCGACGGCCTGCCCACCGAAGCCCAGCTGCAAGGCTGGCTCGACGGCACCATTCTCGGCTTCCAGCAGGAGGCAGAAGTGACGGTGCGTATCGTCGATGAGGCGGAGAGCAACGAGCTCAACCTCACCTATCGCGGCAAGGACAAGCCCACCAACGTGCTCTCCTTCCCGTTCGAGGCGCCGCCCGGTCTGGAGCTGCCGCTGCTCGGCGATCTGGTGATCTGCCGTCAGGTGGTAGAGCGCGAGGCCGAGGAGCAGGGCAAGCCCCTCATGGCCCACTGGGCCCACATGGTTGTGCACGGCAGTCTGCATCTGCTAGGTTATGACCATATCGAGGATGAGGAAGCCGAAGAGATGGAAGCGCTTGAGCGCGACATCATGCTGGAGCTAGGTTTTGCCGATCCTTATCTGAACGACGAAGAGTAAAGAACCGGATGGTCATCGTCTTGAAACAGCAGATGGCCATCCTTATATAACCCGAACTATTTCAAGTGTGTTCATACGAGTAACCAAGAGAGAAAATGACCGACGATCACCCTAGTACCGGCTCGCCGAAGAAAACCTGGCTCGACAAACTCAGCCAACTCTTCCAGGGCGAGCCAAAAGACCGCAATGATTTGGTAGACGTGATAGCCGATGCCGAAGAGCGCGACCTCATCGATCAGGACACCAAGGACATGATCGAGGGGGTGCTGGAGATCGCCGATCTTCGCGTGCGCGATATCATGATCCCCCGCTCCCAGATGGTGACCATCGAGAAGTCCCAACCGGTGGATGCAATCCTGCCGGTGATCATCGAGTCCGGCCACTCCCGCTTCCCGGTGATCAACGAGGACAAGGATCATGTGGAGGGCATTCTGCTCGCCAAGGATCTGCTCCCCTTCGGGTTTGGCGGCCATCACGCCAGCGAGCCGCTGCAGCTCGAGAAAATCTTGCGCCCCACGGTGATCGTGCCGGAAAGCAAACGGGTTGACCGTCTGCTCAAGGAGTTCCGTGAAGAGCGCTACCACATGGCCATCGTGGTCGACGAATTTGGTGGCGTCTCCGGTCTGGTGACCATCGAAGACATACTGGAACTGATCGTTGGCGAGATCGACGACGAGTTTGACGACATCGAGGATGAGCCGGACGAGATCCGCCGCCTCAGCAAGCGAGTCTTCTCCATCAGCGCCCTGACCGAGATCGAGGATTTCAACGACTTCTTCGGCACCAAATTCAGCGATGAAGAGGTGGATACGGTAGGCGGTCTGGTGATGCACGCCTTCAGCCACCTGCCCAAGAAGGGCGAGGAGATCGAGCTGGACGGCTACCTGTTCAAGGTGATGCATGCCGACCGGCGTCGTCTGCAGCAGTTGCAGGTGAAGATCCCCGAGCACCACGCGGCGGCGCAATCCGAGCCGCAATAGGCAGATCCGCTCGATGTGTGAAACAACGCCCCGACCTCGGGGCGTTGTGCTCTCTGCCACCGGCATCGAGGCTCGCCGTTGCCCCGCTTACAGGTTAAGATACTGGCCATTCGACCCCAGTTGCACACCAAGACGAGCACCATCGCCCGTGAGATTATCCCCCGTTACTTCCAAAATTCTGTTAAGCCTCAGTGCATTGGCCTCTGGTGCCATCGCCGTGCTGGCCTTCTCCCCCTTCGGCTACTGGCCGCTGGTGATCCCCTCCCTGCTTGGCCTCTACGCCCTGCTGGACAAAGCCACGCCGAAACAGGCCGCCTGGCGCGGCTTTGGCTACGCCATGGGACTCTTTTTGCCGGGGCTGTGGTGGATCCATGTCAGCATGACCGAGTTTGGTGGTATCCCGCTACCGGTCGCCTTTGTGCTGCTGGCCGGGCTCTCCGCCTATCTGGCACTCTACCCGACGCTCGCCTGCTGGGTCTTTGCCCGCTTCTTTGGCGGCCGTCACTGGAGCCGCTGGCTGCTCGCCTTCCCGGCCCTGTGGTTGGTGGCTGACTGGCTACGTGGCTGGGTGATGACCGGCTTCCCCTGGCTCTGGTTTGGTTACAGCCAGATCGACGGCCCGCTCAAGGGCTTTGCACCCATTCTCGGGGTGCAGGGCATCACGCTGGCGCTGTTGTTCTCCGCCTCCGCCATCTGGCTGGTGTGGAAATCCCGCTCCCCGCTCTGGCTGGCGGTGCCTGCCCTGCTGGTTGCCGGTGCCCACGGCCTGATGCAGCTCAACTGGGTCACCCGTGGCGAGCCGGTCAAGGTGGCACTGGTGCAGGGCAATATTGCCCAGTCCCTCAAGTGGGATCCCGAGGCGCTGGCCCCCACGGTGCGCACCTATCAGGATTTGAGCCGCGAGAATCAGGATGCCGACATCATCATCTGGCCGGAATCAGCGATCCCGGCCATCGAGAAGGCGATGGGCCCCTATCTGGAGAATCTGGACAAGGCGATGAAGGTGAACGATACCGGCCTGCTGGCTGGGATTATTCACTACGACGAGCAGCAACAGCGCTTCTACAATACCGTGCTCGGCATGGGTGTGCAGGATGCGGATGGCAAGGAGTCCTACTTCTACAACCACTCCAACCGCTACAACAAGTACCACCTGCTGCCCATCGGCGAGTTCGTGCCCTTTGAAGATCTGTTGCGCCCCATCGCCCCCTTCTTCAACCTGCCGATGTCCTCCTTCAGCCGGGGTGACGAGGTGCAGCCCAACCTGATCGCCAAGGGGCTCAAGTTTGCCGCCGCCATCTGCTACGAGATCATCTTCCCGGAGGAGGTGCGCCGCAACGTCAATGCCGATACCGACTTCCTGCTGACCGTCTCCAACGATGCCTGGTTCGGCACCAGCATCGGCCCCTGGCAGCATATGGAGATCGCCCGGATGCGCGCGCTGGAGCTGGCTCGTCCGCTGCTGCGCGACACCAACACCGGCATCACCATCGTGACCGAGATCGATGGCAGCATCATCGGCCAGATCCCGCAGTTTGAAGCGGGCGTGCTGCGCAGCGAGGTACGTCCCGCCCACGGCGAGACCCCCTACATGCGCTTTGGTAGCTGGCCCCTCTACGGTTTGACCGTGCTGCTGCTGGGTCTGGCGCTGGCGCTGCGTCCCAAGGCGCACCCCTGGGCCCGCGAGCTGTAATGGCCATCCGCAATCCCTGATACACAACGAGGCGCCCGCAGGCGCCTCGTTTTTTTACGACAGCTTATCACGCATCTTTTTGCAGGCAGCAGATCACATAGCCGTAGCTGCCGAGATATTGGCGGTGGATGGCCACTTCCCGGCTCAAGTCCTGCCAGGCAGCACTCTCCCCCAACTCGTCTCGATAGCGCACCAGATTGACCTCGATAGGGTCCAGATAGTTGTTCCAGGCGCTCATCGGCAAGGGAGTGTGTGACAGGCAGCGGTAGCCTGCCGCTTGTACCGTCTCAAGCAGGCCCGCCAGCGTCTGCATGGCGGGATAATCCTGCTGCCAGAATGCCAATGCCTCCTCGGGCGGGTTATCGGTCAGCCAGACCGCATCACTGAGCACGATGCAAGCCTGTGGGCTCGCGAGCAGCGGACGCCACGCCTTCAGTGCATTGGCAACCCCCATCACGTAAGCGCTCCCCTCTGCCCAGATGAGGTCGGCCGGGGCCAGATCGTCCGGCAGTGCCGCCATGTTGGCGCAGAGGGTGGAGACATGCTCAAAGCCCGCTGCACGGGCGGAGTGCGCCACGGCAGCCAGCGCCTCCTCTTCCAGATCGATGGCCACAATGGCGGCATCAGTCACCTGAGCCAGCGCCATGGTCGAGGCACCGCGCCCGCAGCCCATGTCGAGGATCCGGCGCGGCCGGATGGGCAAGGCGGCAAACTGCTGCTGGGTGAAGGCGCGATCCCCCGGCCCCCAGTAACTCATGCCATCCAGCAGCTGGATAAAGTCCTTGATGTAACGCTCATGCTCATTCATATCTTTGCTCAACCATTGCAAGTGGTAGCGATCTTTCTCGCTAAAACCCTGTTTCATCACCCACGCGAAGTAGGCCTCCGGTGCCTCGCGCTGCAGTTGCAGCTGCCAGGCCTTGAATTCCTCACCGGAGCGTGGGCGCAGCCCTGCCAAGTCCGCCAGCAGATCCCGAGCACGCTGCATCCGCACCAGCTCCTCATCCAGCTCCCTGACCCGGGCCTGCAATGCCGCCTGATCTATCTCGCCAGCCAGACAGGCGAGGCACTGCTTGAGGCTGAGACCACCTGCCTGCAGGGCCTGCACCATCTGCAGTCGCTGCAGATCCCCCTCGTCATAGTGGCGATAGCCGTTGGCGGCCCGGGTACCGGCAATCACCCCCAGCTTCTCGTAATAGAGCAAGGTTGAGCGGGCGAGGCCGCAGCGGCGGGCCAGTTCGGATATCTTCATGGCAATCACTCACAGTGCGGGCCCTCAGATGACCCGATAGAGACGAACTTAAACTGTGAAGCTATAGACAGGTCAACGCCCTTTTCCAGAGATCCGCCAACAAAAACGGCCACCCGAGGGTGGCCGTTGTCAGCGCTATCTGTGATAAAGCAACGATGCTACCGGCTCAGAGACCGGCCGCCTCCAGATGTTCCACCAGCAGCTGCACGCTGCGGTTGCCGCGCCACTCGTTGACGTCAAGCCGGTAGACAAGCCGCACCCGCTTCACCGAGGCATCGGGCCAGCGCTTGAGATCGACGCCAAAGGCGATGGCATCCACCGCATGACCGGAATCGGTTGTCAGCATCATCTTGAGGTGCTTCTCCCCCACCAGCCGCTGCTGCACCAGCACGAATTCGCCGTCGAACAGCGGCTCGGGGAAGGCCTGACCCCAGGGGCCGGAGGCGCGAATCAGCTCCGCCAGCTCGAGGTTGAGCTCGTCTGGCAACAACTCGCCATCGGTGAGCAACACCCCGGTCAAAAGCTCCGGTGTCACCAGCTCGCTGATGACCGCCTCAAAGGCCCGACCGAACGCCTCGATGTTGGCCTTGGGCAGGGTCAACCCCGCCGCCATGGCGTGGCCGCCAAACTTGCCCATCAGGCCCGGATGGCGGGTATCGAGCAGTTCCAGCGCATCGCGCAAATGCACGCCGGGTATGGAGCGGCCGGAGCCCTTGAGCTCGGTCTCGCTGCTCTCGGCAAAGGCGATGACCGGGCGGTAGTACTTCTCCTTCACCTTGGAGGCCACCAGCCCCACCACCCCCTGATGCCACTCGTCCCGGTGCAGCACTATGCCCGACGGCACCTCGCCATCGCGAAACCGGATCTGCTCCAGAGTGGCGAGGGCCTCCTGCTGCATCCCCTGCTCGATCTCCTTGCGCTCCTGATTGAGGCTGTCCATCTCGGCCGCAAGCTGGCGCGCCAGATTGAGGTCATCGCAGAGCAGACAGGCGACCCCGAGGGACATGTCATCGAGGCGTCCTACCGCATTGAGGCGTGGCCCCAGTGCAAAACCGAGGTCGGCGGCGGTGAGGCGGCGACCATCGCGGCCCGACACATCCACCAGCGCCTGAATGCCGGGGCGACAGCGCCCGGCCCGGATCCGCTGCAAGCCCTGATGGACCAGAATGCGGTTGTTGCCATCGAGCGCCACCACATCGGCCACCGTGCCAAGCGCCACCAGATCGAGATAATCCGCCACATTGGGGGCGCGCAACCCTTGCCGTTCGTACCAGCCGAGCTGACGCAGATGGGTGTTGAGGGCCGCCATCAGGTAGAAGGCCACCCCCACCCCGGCCAGCGACTTGGAGGGGAAATCGCAACCGCGCTGGTTCGGGTTGACGATGGCATCGGCGTCAGGCAGCTCCTGACCCGGCAAATGGTGATCGGTAACCAGTACCTGCATGCCGGCCGCCTTGGCAGCCGCCACCCCGGCGATGCTGGAGATGCCGTTATCCACCGTGATCAGGAACTCGGCGCCGCGCGCCACCGCCAGCTCGACAATTTCGGGGGTGAGGCCGTAGCCAAACTCGAAGCGGTTGGGCACCAAAAAATCGATGTGGCGACCGCCCATGGCGCGCAGGGCCAGCACACACAGGGCCGAACTGGTGGCACCGTCGCAGTCGAAGTCGCCGACAATCAGGATCCGTTTCTGGGCGGTCAGGGCATCCGCCAGCAGCGGCACCGCCTGCTCCATCCCATAGAGGCGCTGGGGCGGCAACAGCTGGCTGGCGCTGCGCTCCAGCAGGGCGGGATCCTCTACGCCACGGCTGGCGAAGATTTGGCGAAGCAGAGGATGCAAAGTGGCAGGCAGATGGGAATCATCAACTCGCGGACGACGACGGATTTGCAGGGACATCAATATGATCCAGTATCTTGAGCAGCTGTTCGGGGCTCTGATACCCGCGCACCAGATCCCCGTCGGAGGAGACCCAGGCCGGCAGTACCTTGACCCCCAACCATTGGCTCAGGCCAATATTTTGGATAAGGGTCTCACTACATGCCGTTTGAGGCAAATAGGCTTTTAACGGATCATTTTGCAGCAGGGGATCGCTGCACCAGTCGGCGGCCCGCTCGGCGTGATCAATCACCGGATAGAGTGCCACGCTCACCCCGGATGCCTGCAAGTGTTGCAAGGTGCCGGAGAGCTGACGACGTTTGGCATCCTGCTCGCCGAGAAACAGTGCAACCCGGTGACGCTCATCACGGGCCTTGAGCACGATGGGGGCATGAGCCACCTGCGCCAGCCCAAGTCGGCGCTGCTCGCGCATACCCGAGATGGTCAGGTTCTTCATGTCGCGAGTCATATCCAGCATGACCCCCTGCACCACATAATCCCCTTTGGCATCGCTGTAGAGCACCCCCTGTGAGGTGCCCAGCATATACAACCCCGCAATCGGGGTCGGTTCAACCAGATAGACGGGAACCCCCAGCCGGGCCGTGATGGTCTGTTTCAAGGCTTGGGTATCCATCCCCGCTCTGGCAGCAAATGTGCACAAAAGCATCATTCCCAGTAGTAAATACTTCACTTGTTTACTCACGTGGTATGAATGAATCGACCCAGCAAACTACAGCAGCGCAGCTCATCATTCAACCAGCTACTTACCAAAAAATTAATATCACTTTGTACCAAAAAAATGGCTCCCTCCGATTGCCAAGGACTCATAACGCCCGCAAGCTAGTCAGGACGACAGGAACAACGCGGCTTAGCCTCTGTTTTTCCTGACAAGAGTTCGCCCTTTGGCAAGGGTAATCAACGCGCTATCTTGTTTAATTTCGGAGGAAATAATGAGTCTGATTCAAGAGTTCAAAGCCTTTGCCGCCCGCGGCAACGTCATCGACATGGCGGTCGGTATCATCATTGGTGCCGCCTTCGGCAAAATTGTCTCCTCTTTTGTCGGTGACGTGATCATGCCGCCCATCGGCCTGATCCTGGGCGGCGTGGACTTCAGCGACCTGGCGGTCACCCTGAAGGCCGCAGAAGGTGCAACACCCGCCGTGGTCATCGCCTATGGCAAGTTCATCCAGACCATCATCGACTTTCTGATCATCTCTTTTGCCATCTTCATGGGACTGAAAGCCATCAACACCCTGAAGAAAAAGCAGGAAGAGGAAGCCGCCGCCCCGGCAGGCCCGACCAAGGATCAGGAGCTGCTGACCGAGATCCGTGATCTGCTGAAATCTCAACAGGAGCGTTAAGCCGACTCCCCAGACTGGTGTGTATGTGTGTCACGATGCCCATGGGCTATGGTTAGATAGCGTAAAGTTATATAGGCGTCGTGACTATGCAAACCTCCAATGCTGCAAACTCCAATCACAGCTTTATTCTCCGTTTTCTTTTGCTGCTTGCGCTGCCACTTGTTTTGACCACATTGGGTAGTGCGTACCTTTTTTCTGTTATGCAGAAAAACACCTTGCTAAGCACCGCCAGATTTTTTAACGATAGTACTGCGCAGCAATGGGATAACTCACTATCTTCGGTTGAGAGGCAAATAAATATCATCATTGCCGACATTACTGAGAATAATGGAGACCTTCCCCCGGAATTAAAACAACGTTATCGCGACATTTGGCAATACCTTCTTTACCCTGATGGCCCAATAAAAACCGTGTACTACATGCTTCAGGATAACAAGCATATCAATTTCTCTCTTCATCCTACCCCGATTGAGTTCAAAGAGTCGGAACGTCCATGGTACCGCAATGCTATCGAGCATCCCGGCATCAATATCTGGAGTTCCCCTTACATTGACGCGATTGAAAAAATGCCGGTCGTCACCCTTTCCCATGCTGTTTTTAATAACCAGGGGGAATTTCTTGGCGTGATTGGCATCGACCTGAACTTGAAAGTATTTTCAGCACGTATAGGGCGGATTCTGGAGAGTAGTAACAATGTTGTATATATGCTCTTTGACCGAGGCAGTAAGATGATTGTGGCTCACAGCGACCCTCAGGAAAACGGCAGTCGACTTGACCAACCATGGATTTCTGAATTGAAAGGCAGGAATGGTACCTTAATGAGTAAAAATGGTGATCTCATTTCATATCACGCCCTTCACAACAACCCATCGTGGCTGGTTATTACTGTATTTCCATTCGAGAGCGATATTTTGATTGGTGAGATACTGCCTACTATATTTATCACTCTGGTATTATCATTATCGATATTCACACTGGTTGCTATTATTTTCAGGCAACGTCTGGAGCATACAATCAGCACATTGGTACAAGTTGTTAGACAATTGCGTATCACCCCTCCAGGGCAACAAATTATTATCCCCAAGCTGGCAGGCATAGAGGAACTGGAGGATGAAATTGTAATGATTTCAGACAAAATGCAGGCCGAAACAGAAAAATCGCTGCGTGATGCATTAACCGGCGTGTACAACCGCCGTCATTTGGAAGAGGTGCTCGCAACTCTACATAAAGAAAATAGCCAATATATATTGGCGATTATCGACATTGATAACTTCAAAAAAATAAATGATACCTATGGTCATCCCATCGGTGATGCCGTTTTGAAGCGCACCGCTCAGCTCGGTAGCCAATTGCTGGAGGAACAGGCAACCCTGTGCCGCTTTGGGGGGGAAGAGCTGGTCGCTATTTTTGAACAGACGGATATTGCCAGTGCACAGCAGTTGATGGAGCAGTGGCGTATCAGCATGGGGCAACAGGATTGGCGTGAAAAGGGCTTAAGCGTCTCCTTTAGCGGTGGCATTGCCGAATCCCTGAATGATGCGCCAGACAGTGTGATGGCCCGCGCCGATGCAGCCCTTTATCAGGCTAAACAAGCGGGCAAAAATCGGCTGCAACGGGCTTAAGCGCGGGGGTGGTGCTCCCCGTGCAGCGCCTTGAGTCGCTCGTTGGCCACATGGGTGTAGATCTGGGTGGTGGAGAGATCCGCGTGACCCAGCAGCATCTGCACAACCCGCAGGTCAGCGCCATGATTGAGCAGATGGGTGGCGAAGGCGTGGCGCAAGGTATGGGGGGATAGCTCACCGTTGATCCCGGCCCGCAGGGCATAGAGCTTGATGCGGTGCCAGAAGGTCTGGCGGGTCATCATACGGGCCTGCTTGGAGGGAAACACCACATCCGAGCTGGTGCCCCCCAGCTGCAGGGTACGGGCCTCGCGGTAGTAACGCTCCAGCCAGTGCATCGCCTCCTCGCCCATCGGCACCAACCGCTCCTTGTTGCCCTTGCCCACTACGCGCACCAAGCCCTGACGCAAACTGACATGCTCGGCGGTGAGCCCCACCAGCTCGGAAACCCGCAAGCCGGTAGCGTAGAGCAGCTCCAGCATTGCCTTGTCCCGCAACTCCAGCGGGTCATCCACCAGCGGCGCACTCAAGAGTGCCTCCACTTCCGCTTCGCTTAAATCGGAGGGGAGTTTTTTCGGCAGCTTGGGCCCCTCCAGCAGCACGGTCGGATCATCGCTGCGCAGCTTCTCGCGGTTAAGATACTGGTAAAAGCGGCGCAGGGCCGAGAGAAAACGGGCGGTGCTGCTGGCCGCAAACTGGTGATCGACCCGCCAGGCAAGGTAGTGCTGGATCTCGTCCATCCCCGCCAGCAGCAGCGAGCTCCCCTGCTCGTCGAGCCAGAGGGAGAACTTCTCCAGATCGCTGCGATAGGAGCTGACCGTGTTGTCAGACAATCCCCGCTCCAGCCAGAGGGCGTCGAGGAAGGGTTCAATCAGGGGATGTGGGTCAGGCTTGCTCATGGTGCGCTGCAATCAGGGGATCGATGGCCCATTGTAACGCGCCAACTCCTTGGAAAGACAAGGCACTTTCATTGGAAAGATAAGGCACGTTTGCCACACCCCTTGCCGGGCGGTGAAGGTCGAATGGCAATCTGCTAGACTGGCGCCCTCCCCTTGCGTTACCCATCGTGTTGCCAACATGGCGCAGCCCACACGAGCATGCGAGAACGCGCCAACAGAGAGAAGAGCAATGAAGATTGGTCTGTTTTACGGTTCCACCACCTGCTACACCGAGATGGCAGCCGAGAAGATCCGCGCCCTCATCGGCCCCGAGCTGGTGGATATTCACAATATCAAGGATGTCTCCCTGCGCCGGATGGAGGATTACGAGATCCTGATCCTCGGCATCTCCACCTGGGATTTTGGCGAACTGCAGGAGGACTGGGAGTCCCGCTGGGAAGATATCGCCGACCTCCATCTGGAGGGGCGCATCGTGGCCCTGTTTGGCCTCGGCGATCAGCTCGGTTATGGCGAATGGTTCCAGGACGCCCTCGGCATGCTGCACGATCAGCTGGTGCCAAAAGGGGTCAAGCTGGTGGGCTACTGGCCCAACGAAGGGTACGAATTCGATGCCTCCAAGGCACTGATCGACGATGGCCGTCACTTCGTCGGGCTGGCCCTCGATGATGCCAACCAATATGACCAGACCGATCCGCGCATCGAGCAGTGGGTCGAGCAGATCCTGAGCGAAATTCACGCCCTGCTCTGATCTTTCCCACGTTTTGGCAAAACGACCCTGAGCGCCTGGCCCTGGCCGCCGGGCGCAGTTATCGCACCGATTCTCTCAATCGGTATCATCGCATGACGCTATAGCGACTTTTTTGTGCTGGTCTGCAACAATGGACTCGACATCCCATAACAATCAGAGCCGGATGTCGGAAGCAAACGGACAGACCAGAAAAGGATATTCTATGACTCCATTCTCCCTGTTGGCCCCCGCCATCGCCCGTGACGTGCTCGATCACGCGCTGGCGCTGGGTGCCGATTTTGCCGAGCTGTTTGTCGAGCGCAAGCGCCGCAGCCAGCTCAGCCTGCTCTCCAGCCAGATAGAGAACATCAGCGGCGGCCTCGATTTCGGTATCGGCGTGCGCCTCTGTTACGGCCACAAGGTGCTCTACGGCTACACCAATCTGGCCAGCCGCGACGAACTGCTGCGCATCGTCACTCTGCTGGCGGCCAAAGACCGCCGCGACCCCGTGGTGACCGCCACCGCCTTCGATTTCACCCGCCTGAGCGATCGCAACCCGGTGGCGCTGCCGCTCTCGGCAGACAAGCTGCTGGAGCAGAAGATCGCCTATCTGCACGCCATGGATGCGGCGGCCCGCGCCGAGAGCGACAAGGTGAGCCAGTTCTCCGGCAACGTGCTGGGCTGGGAGCAGGAGGTGGAGATCTTCAACAGCGAAGGGGTGCAAGTGGCCGATCGCCGCCACTACAACCGCATCATGGCCCAGACCATCGCCATGGAAGGAAGCGAGCAGAGCGTCGGTTACGAGGCCCCCGGCGCCCTGATGGGCTGGGAGCATGCCGATCGCATCGATCCGCGCGAGCTGGCCCTCACCGCCACCCGTCAGGCACTGGTGAAACTGGGCGCGGCTCCCTGCCCGAGCGGTACCCTGCCGGTCATCATGGAGAACGGCTTTGGCGGCGTCATCTTCCACGAGGCGTGCGGCCACCTGCTGGAGACCACCTCGGTGGCTAAGAAGGCGTCGGTATTCCACGACAAGATGGACCAGCTTATCGCCAATCCGGTGGTCAATGCGGTGGACGAGGGACTGCAAGGCAATGCCTGGGGCTCCATCAACGTCGATGACGAGGGGATGGCGACCCAGCATACCCAGCTCATCAAGGACGGCGTCTTGACCGGCTTTCTGGTGGACAGAATGGGGGCCCTCAAGACCGGTTATGCCCGCACCGGCTCCGGGCGGCGCGAATCCTACAAGTACGCCCCCACCTCGCGCATGCGCAACACCTATATCGAACCAGGCAACCACAGCCTCGACGATATGCTGGCCACCGTCGAACATGGCATCTACGCCAAGAAGATGGGGGGCGGCTCGGTACAGCCCGGCACCGGTGAATTCAACTTCAATGTGCAGGAGGCCTACCTCATCGAGCACGGCAAAATCACCAAACCGCTCAAGTCGGCCACCCTGATCGGCACCGGCCCGCAGGTGCTGAAAGAGATCTCCATGGTGGGCCGCAATCTGGCACTGGCCGCCGGCATGTGCGGCTCGGTCTCGGGCTCGGTCCCCACCTCGGTGGGCCAGCCGGCGCTGAAAGTGGACAATATCCTGGTGGGAGGGAACGCCTGATGAGCCAACTCGACATGAACCAACTGCTCACCCGCCTGCTAGGCAAGGTGGCCGACCTCGGCGCCGAGGCGGATATCATCGCCAATCAGGATAAAGCCTTCTCCCTCAAGTCAGACAAGGGCGAACTCGGTGAATACAAGGTCACCAGCAGCCAGCAACTCGGTATTCGCCTGATAAAAGAGGGTCGGGTCGGCATCGCCTACTCGGAATCCCTCGATGAGCTGGCGCTGGATGCCATGCTGCAGGATGCGCTCGATGCCAGCCGCTTTGCCAAGGTGGATCCGGATCAGCGCATCTCGGTGGCCAATAGCCGGATCACCACAGATTGCGCCGAGATCAACCAGCCCGATACCACGCCGGTTGAGGAGAAGATCGCCCTGGCCCTGCGCCTCGAATCAGACATGCTGGCCATGCCCGATGTGAGCGGCGCCCCCTACAACAGCTTCTTTGAAGGGGAGAGCCAGCTCTGGCTCGCCAACAGTCAGGGCACCCTCTGCCAGCACGGCGAGTTCAGCGTCGGCTGCTACACCTCGGCGCTGGTGGAACGGGATGGCCGCCAGTCGATGCACTCGCAGGGGCAGTATGGCCGTCGCTTCGACGAGCTGGATAGCCAGGCCCTGATCGAGCAGATCTACGCCATCGCCGATGGTCTGCTGCCCGGTGAAGCGGTGCCGAGCGGTCGCTACAGCGCCATCTTCAGTACCAACTGCTTTGCCAGCCTGTTTGGCTGCTTTCAAGGCGTGCTGTCGGGCAAGTGGGCCCAACAAGGGATCAACCCCTGGCGCAGCAAGGTCGGCCAGAGCGTAGCGTCACGCTGGCTTACTCTGGAAAGCCGGGTCTATATGCCGGGCGGCATGAACATCAAGGCGTTTGATGGCGAGGGGGCGGCCAGCTCGGATCTGCTGCTGATTGGCGAAGGGGAGCTGAAAACCCTGCTCCACAACAGCGCCACCGCCCGCCACTTTGGCGTCGCCAGCAACGGCTCGGCCGCTCGCGGTGCCCGTAGTGCCCTCGATGTGACCGCTCGCCATCTGGTGTTTGGCGCGGGCCCCCACTGCGAAGCGGAGGTGCAGAGCGGCGACTATCTGGAGCTGGTCAAGCTGGACGGCCTGCATTCGGGTGCCGATGCGGTGAGCGGCGACTTCTCCTTTGGCGCGTCAGGGTTCCTCTGTCGCGATGGAGTTCGCCTGCGGCCGGTGCGCGGCATCACGGTAGCAGGCAACTTCTACCGCCTGCTGGGCGAGCTGGAAGCGGTCGGCGATACCCTGCACCACAACGACGGCAAGGGCTTCTACGCCCCGCAGATCCGTTTTGGCGGCCTCTCCGTCGCGGGCAAGTAAACGCCCCGACGAAACCTGCAAGTAAGAAAAAGGCGCCTGATGGCGCCTTTTTGCTCGTTATCTCGTCCGCCTTGATGGCATGACTCAGGGCGAGAGCGGCTCGCGGTGATACTCGGCGCAGCCGCATTCGGGGCAGGTATCAAGCTGTTGTGGGTGTAGCACGGTATGGCGCCAGCCACACTGGTCGCACACCATGACCCCGAGCCCTACCCAATCACCCGCTTCGTAAACCCCCTTGTGCTCCAGCTCGTCGGCCAGCTCGCGCCACTCCACCTGGGCGCGGTCGGTCACATCCGCCAGCCAGGACCACACGGTGTCTTTGAGGGCCAACATAAAGGCAGACTCTTCCACCTGCGCACTATCGTCATGGCGCCCCTCGTCATAGTTGCCCAGATCCCGCTTCACGTACTCGGCGATGAGCGCCAGTTCGTCTTGGGTCAGGTCGCTGGCAGCCTCCAGATAGGCCTGCACCTTGGCAATCATCCGGTTGAGGCGCTCCCCCTGGAACTCTTCAGTCTCTTGCCACTGTTTTTGCAGCTCGGCAATGAAGGCTTCGTACCCTTTTTGACGTTTGTCCATGGCTCTAACTCCTCTACTAAACCCTGATCTGGCCCGGCTTAAGGCCCAAGGGACGCTGGCGGTTGTTGCCGCCGCAGGATATGGGTATTCTATTGCGATTTCCCAGCTGATTTATCTATTCATTTCACAGATCCGGATGTCACCAATGCAAGAGCAATACGTTCCCCAATCAATCGAACCAGCAGTGCAAAAGCACTGGGATGCCAAGAAAACCTTCAAGGCCGTGGAGAAGGTAGACAAGGAGAAGTTCTACTGCCTGTCCATGTTCCCCTATCCGTCTGGTCGACTACACATGGGGCACGTTCGTAACTACACCATAGGTGATGTGATCTCCCGTTATCAACGCCTCAATGGCAAGAACGTGCTGCAACCCATAGGTTGGGATGCATTCGGTCTGCCGGCCGAGAACGCCGCGATCAAAAACAATACCGCACCGGCGCCCTGGACCTACGAAAACATCGAATACATGAAGAACCAGCTGAAGATGCTGGGGCTGGGTTATGACTGGGATCGTGAAGTCGCCACCTGCAAGCCGGATTACTACCGCTGGGAGCAGTGGTTCTTCACCAAGCTCTACGAGAAGGGTCTGGTCTACAAGAAGACCTCTTCCGTCAACTGGTGCCCGAACGACATGACAGTGCTGGCCAACGAGCAGGTGGTCGACAACTGCTGCTGGCGCTGTGACACCCCGGTGGAGCAGAAAGAGATCCCCCAGTGGTTCATCAAGATCACCGACTACGCCGAAGAGCTGCTCAACGACATCAACAATCTGGAAGGCTGGCCAGAGATGGTCAAGACCATGCAGCGCAACTGGATTGGCCGCTCCGAAGGGGTCAACATCAGCTTCGCTATCGAAGGTCAGGCTGAGCAGCTGGAGGTCTACACCACCCGTCCGGACACCTTCATGGGCGTCACCTATGTCGGTATCGCTGCCGGTCACCCGCTGGCGCTACAAGCAGCCCAGAACAATCCGGAGCTGGCCGCCTTTATCGAAGAGTGCAAGAACACCAAGGTAGCCGAAGCAGAACTGGCCACCATGGAGAAGAAGGGCATGGCCACCGGCCTCTATGCCATTCACCCGCTGGATGGCCGCAAGGTACCGGTTTGGGTCGCCAACTTCGTGCTGATGAACTACGGCACCGGCGCCGTAATGGCGGTTCCGGCCCACGATCAGCGTGACTTCGAATTCGCCACCAAATATGGCCTCGACATCAAGGCGGTGATCAAGCCGGTTGATGGCGACGTCGACGTGAGCGAAGCCGCTTATACCGAGAAAGGTGTGCTGTTCAACTCCGGCGAGTTCGACGGTCTCGACTTCCAGGGCGCCTTCGATGCCATCGCCAGCAAGCTGGAAGGGCTGGGCAAAGGCAAGCGCACCGTCAACTACCGTCTGCGCGACTGGGGTGTCTCCCGTCAGCGCTACTGGGGTGCCCCCATCCCGATGCTGACCCTGGCTGACGGCTCCGTGGTGCCGACGCCGGAAGACCAGCTGCCGGTACTGCTGCCGGAAGATGTGGTGATGGATGGTATCCAGAGCCCAATCAAGGCTGACGCAGAGTGGGCCAAGACCACTTACAACGGTCAGGAAGCGTTCCGCGAGACCGATACCTTCGACACCTTTATGGAGTCCTCCTGGTACTACGCGCGCTACTGCTCTCCGGACTACGACAAGGGCATGCTGGATCCGGCGGCTGCCAACCACTGGCTGCCGGTGGATCAGTACATCGGCGGTATCGAACACGCCTGTATGCACCTGCTCTATGCCCGCTTCTTCCACAAGCTGCTGCGTGACGCTGGCCTCGTGAACAGTGACGAACCGTTCAAGCGCCTGCTCTGCCAGGGCATGGTGCTGGCCGACGCCTTCTACTACAAAGACGAGAAGGGCGGCAACGTCTGGGTCAGCCCGACTGACGTCAAGGTAGAGCGTGACGAGAAGGGTCGCATCACCAAGGCCATCGACAACGAAGGCCGTGAGGTAATGCACTCCGGCATGACCAAGATGTCCAAGTCCAAGAACAACGGCATCGACCCGCAGCTGATGGTCGAGCGTTACGGCGCCGATACCGTCCGTCTGTTCATGATGTTCGCCTCTCCGGCCGAGATGACCCTGGAGTGGTCCGACTCCGGCGTAGAGGGGGCCCAGCGCTTCCTGCGTCGCCTGTGGCGCGTCACCTTCGAACACGTTTCCGGTGGCGCCGTTGCCGCACTCGATGTAGCTGCTCTCACCAACGAGCAGAAAGCGGTACGCCGTGAACTGCACAAGACCATCGCCAAGGTGAGCGATGACGTGGGTCGCCGTCAGACCTTCAACACCGCCATCGCCGCCATCATGGAGCTGATGAACAATCTGGCCAAGCTCGGCAACGACGAGCAGGACCGCGCCCTGATGCAGGAAGCGCTGGAAGCTGTCGTTGTTATGCTCTACCCCATCACCCCGCACATCGGCTTCGAGCTGTGGAAGATGCTGGGCAAGGGCGACGACATCGATCACGCAGCCTGGCCGGTGGCCGATGAAGCGGCCATGGTCGAGACCGAGAAGCTGGTGGTGGTACAGATCAACGGCAAGATGCGCGGCAAGCTGACCGTACCGGCCGAGATCAGCCAGGCCGACGTCGAGAAGCTGGCGATGGCCGATGCCTCGGTACAGAAGTTCACCGACGGGCTGACCGTGCGCAAGGTGATCTATGTACCTGGCAAGCTGCTCAATATTGTCGCTAACTAATTGGCTGCCAACTGATTGGTTACCAACTGATCATTGCCAATCTGTGACAGCAAACGGATGATAACGGCGGGCCCTGCGCCCGCCGCTTTCCCTTAATGCAAAGAGGATTTTCTATGGGCACCATCTTCACCCGCTGGATGGCCATCGTGCTGGCTGGTCTGCTGCTGCAAGGCTGCGGCTTTCACATGCGCGGCAACGGCATTCCGAGCGAGCTGATGACCATGAAGGTCGTGGGCGACAACAAGAGCGACTTCTACCGGATGGTTACCACCCGTCTGAAGGCCTCTGGCGTGACCCTGGCCGACAAGGAGGGCATTCCGGTGCTCACTCTGGGCGGCGTAGGCAGCACCAGTCAGGTCGCCTCGGTCAACGCGCTGGGGACGGACACCGAATATGTGCTGGGCTTTGGTACCCAGTTCACCATCTCGGTACCGGGCAAGCCGACTCAGGTCTTCCCCATCAACTTCAACCGCAGCTTCCTCAACAAGCCGGATGCAGCGCTCGCCTCCTCCCGTGAGCAGGAGCAGCTTAACCGCGAAATGCAGGAGCAGGCGGCCAATCAGGTGATCCGGCAGTTGAGTCAGGTCAGCTTCTGATGCGGATCTACCCGGAACAATTTGGTGACCACCTCAAAGCAGGGCTTCGGCCCTGCTATCTCGTTTTTGGCGACGAGCCCCTGTTGCGACTGGAGGCCATCGATGCCATCCGTCAGGTCGCCCGCAAGCAGGGTTTCGATGAGCGCCACACCTTCGTGGTGGAACAGGGGCTGGACTGGAATCAGGTCTACGATGCCTGTCAGGCCATGAGCCTCTTCTCCGCCCGCCAGATCATCGAGCTGGAGCTGCCCGCCAAGGTGGACAAGGATCTCGCAGCCCGCATCAGCGAAATCGGCAAACAGCTTCATCCCGACCTGCTGTTGGTGCTGAGTGGCGGTCGCCTCAACCAGACCCAGATGAAGGCGGCCTGGTTCGACAAGCTCTACCAGATTGGCACCTATGTGCCGGTCAACCATCCGGAGCCCAAGTTCTTCCCGCGCTGGATGAGCGCCCGTTTTGCGCGTTTCGGCCTCAAGGCGCTGCCGGATGCCATCAACTTCATGTGCCACTCCTACGAGGGCAACCTGCTGGCCGCCAGTCAGGAGATCGAGAAGCTGACCCTGCTCTCGCCGCCCCAGCCCATCAGCGTCACCTATCTGCAAGAGACCATTATCCGCCACGCCCACTTCACCCCGTTCCAGCTGGTCGATACCCTGCTGGAGGGCAAGGTGAACCGGGCCCAGCGCATTCTGGCCGCCCTGCGGGCCGAAGGTACCGAGCCGGGGATGCTGGCCTGGACCCTCTGCCGCGAGCTGGAGCAGCTGACCGAGCTGTCGTTGACGATGCGCAACGGCCAGCCGCTGGGTGAGCACTTCAGCCGCCTGCGTATCTGGCAGAGCCGCCAACAGCTCATTCAGCAAGCACTGACCCGCCTGCCGTTTGCCAAGTTGCAGCAACTGTGGCAACTGATGGCCCAGCTGGACGATGCCCAGCGCCGCTTCGATACCGAGCAGGCCTGGCTGATGCTGCAGACCATTGCCCTCGGCTTTCGTGATGGCACCCCGCTGCCGCTGGTGATGGAGAGCAGCCCGTGCTGAAGGCGCCCATTGGTCTGCTGGGGGGCACGTTCGATCCTATCCATATCGGTCATCTTCGCCCGGCCATCGAGGCGCGCGATGCCCTCGGGCTGGCCGAAATGCGGCTGATCCCGAACCATATCCCGCCCCACCGCGCCAATCCGTTCTGCTCGAGCGAACAGCGCCTTGCCATGGTCAGACTAGCGGCAGCAGAGAACCTCCACTTTGTGGTAGATGAGCGGGAGCTGAGACGGGACAAGCCCTCTTACACCATCGATACCCTGATCGAGCTGCGTCATGAACTGCCCGATACGCCGCTCTGTTTTCTGATGGGGATGGATTCCCTGCTGAGCCTACCAAGCTGGCACCGCTGGCAGGAGCTGCTCGACCATGCCCATCTGGTGGTGAGCGTGCGGCCGGGCTGGCAACCGGATTATCCAGCCGAGGTGGCGCAGCTGCTGGCGCGCCATCACACCACAGATGCCAACGCGCTGCATCAGCGTCTGGCCGGTCATATCTGGCTGGCGGACAACCAGCCCATCGAACTGTCAGCCACCCGACTGCGAGCCTTGCTGGATGAGGGGCAAGACACCCGCTACCTCTTGCCCGAGTCGGTTGCGCACTATATTGATCAACAGGGGCTCTACCGCGCCAACCGCCGCTAGCCCCTGTCGTAATCCTGCCCCACCCGATGGGAAACGGGAGTGACCATGATATAATCCGCCGCCCTGACGCAAACGCTGCGCGCCGGAATACAGGAGAGACTCATTGCAAGGCCAAGAATTGCATGCCTTTATCATCGACAAGATCGATGACATGAAAGGCCGCGACATTATCACCCTCGATGTACGCGGCAAATCCAGCATTACTGACACCATGATCATCTGTTCCGGCAACTCAAGTCGTCACGTCAGCGCCATTGCCCACCATCTGGCCAGCGAGGCCCGCCACGCGGGTCTGGATCTGCTGAGCGTGGAAGGGCAACTGAGCGGTGAATGGGTGCTGGTAGATATGGGCTCGGTGATCGTGCATGTGATGCAGGATGAACATCGTGACTTCTACCAACTGGAAAAGCTGTGGAGCGGTGCCGCTCAAATGAATACGCAATAAGAGCACAAGTGTAACGACCATGAAGATCCAGTTGATTGCGGTGGGCACCAAGATGCCCGCCTGGGTAGAGCATGGCTTCGAAGAGTATCGTCGCCGCTTCCCCAAAGACATGCCGTTTGAACTCGTCGAGATCGGCGCAGGCAAACGGGGCAAAAATGCCGACATTCCCCGCATCCTGCAGAAGGAAGGGGAAGCCATGCTGGCAGCTGCGGGGCGCTCGCGCATCGTCACCCTCGACATTCCGGGCAAGCCCTGGACCACGGAGCAGCTGGCGACCCAGCTGGAGGCGTGGAAACTCGATGGCCGCGATGTGGCCCTGCTGGTAGGCGGGCCGGAAGGCTTGTCCCCCGAGTGCAAGGCTGCCGCCGAACAGAGCTGGTCACTGTCACCGCTCACCCTGCCCCATCCGCTGGTGCGGGTGCTGGTGGCCGAGAGCCTCTATCGGGCCTGGAGCATCACCACCAATCATCCGTATCATAGAGAGTGAGCCATGCGTCTCTGGAGTCTCACCTCTCATATTCACCCCTATCACAGAGAGTGAACAATGCAGTTCCTGCTCTTATTGCCCCCAAGGGTCTTGAGGTAAAGGCATGCTGAAACAACGCATCGAAATGCGCGATCACAGTGCCGAGGGCAATCTGTTCTTCCGGCGCACCCTGGTAGCCTACATCGGTATCGTCGTGCTGATGCTGGTGCTGCTGGGCAATCTCTATTATCTGCAGGTCGAGTCCTACGACACCTACCAGACTCGCTCCAACTCCAACCGTATCCGCGTGGTACCGGTGGCGCCGCCACGGGGCCTCATCTATGACGCCAACGGCGTGCTGCTGGCGGAAAACCGCCCGGTCTACAGTCTGGAAATTGTGCCGGAAGAGACCAAAGATCTCGAAAAAACCGCCGACCAGCTGATCACCCTGCTGGGTCTGCCAGAGGGCACCAAGGAGAAGTTCCTCGCCGAAGTGAAGCGCCAGCGCCGCTTCAAGCCGGTCCCCCTCTACGAGAAACTGACCGAATATCAGGTGGCCCTCTTCTCGGTCAACCAGCATAACTACCCGGGCGCCAGCATCGAGGCCTACCTCAAACGCTACTACCCGTTTGGTGACACTCTCACCCACGCTTTGGGCTATGTGGCCAAGATCAATACCCGTGACGTGGAGCGCCTCGAGAAGGAAGAAAAACTCGCCAACTATGCGGCCACCAAGGATATCGGCAAGCAGGGGGTGGAGAAGTATTACGAGGATGAGCTGCACGGCGTGGCGGGCTATCAGGAGGTCGAGGTGAACAACCGCGGCCGGATTGTCCGCACCCTCAAGTTCCAGCCACCTATTCCCGGCAAGGATATTTACCTCAATATCGACGTCCGGATGCAGCTCAAGGCCCAGCAACTGCTGGCCGGCCAGCGCGGCGCCATCGTGATGATGGACCCGAGAACCGGTGCCATCATCGCCATGGAGTCGAGCCCGAGCTACGACCCCAACCTGTTCGTGACCGGCATCTCCAGCGCCAACTACTCGGCGCTGCTCAACGATCCGGCGCGGCCGCTGGTGAACCGCACCACTCAGGGCATTTATGCCCCCGCCTCCACGGTCAAACCCATGATGTCGGTAATGGGGCTCAACGAGGGGGCCATTACCCCGGGCTACCGCTATTTCGGCGGCCCGAGCTTCTCCATTCCCGGTACCACCAAGAAGTTTCGCGACTGGCGCCGCTGGGGTCACGGCTGGCTCGATGTCTATCGCGCCATCGAGGTCTCGGCAGATACCTATTTCTACGATCTCGCCTATCGGGTCGGCATCGACAAGATCCACAGCTACATGACCAAGTTCGGCTTCGGTCAGTACAGTGGCGTCGACCTCTATGAAGAGACCAAGGGGGTCATGCCGTCCCGTGACTGGAAAATGGCCCGCTGGCGTCAGCCCTGGTATCAGGGGGACACCATCTCCATCGGTATCGGTCAGGGTTACTGGAGCGCCACGCCAATCCAGCTGGCCAAAGCGATCAGCATCCTGACCCAGAATGGTCACGATGTGACCCCACACCTGCTCAAGAGCACCGCCTCCCAGGCGGGAGTGGTCGATGCACCGATCAACCCGAACATGGCGCTCAAAACCAAGAGCGACAGCTACTGGCAGGTGGCTCGGGAGGGGATGTGGCGAGTGATCAACGGCCACGAAGGTACCGGCCGTCGCGCTTTTGCCAACACCCCCTATGTGGCGGCAGGCAAGTCCGGCACCGCCCAGGTGGTCAACATGAAAGAAAATCAGGTCTACAACGCCAAAACCATGAAAGTGGAGCACCGCGACAATGCCCTGTTTGTCGCCTTTGCCCCCTATGAAACACCCAAGGCAGTCGTGGCACTGGTGCTGGAGAACGCCGGTGGTGGCAGTACCAATGCGGCACCCGTTGCTCGCCAGATGCTGGATGCCTATCTGCTGCCCCCTGATCCGCAACTGCCACCGGCACCGGAAAAGCCGTCCCAACCGAGTGAGGTCGCTCCCAATGAGTAATTCTGCCCGCCAGCAGAGCATCTGGTACAAGCTGCATATCGACTTGCCCCTGCTGCTCGGTCTGCTGGCCGTGATGACCCTCTCCATGGTGGTGCTCTACTCCGCCTCCGGTCAGGATATGGACTCCATCGTGCGCCAGCTGGTGCGCGGCGGTCTCGCCTTTGCTCTGATGATCGGCCTGGCCCAGCTGCCCCCCTCCCTCTACGCCCGCTGGTCGGTGCCGCTGTTCGCCGTGGTGGTGCTGATGCTGATTGCGGTGGACGTATTCGGCCATATCGGCAAGGGGGCCCAGCGCTGGCTCGATCTGGGCTTTATGAAGTTCCAGCCCTCCGAGGTAATGAAGCTCTCCATGCCGATCATGGTGGCCGCCTGGCTCAGTCGCCACTCGCTGCCCCCCAAGTTCAGCCATGTGGTGATCGCCCTCATCATGGTGCTGCTGCCCACCCTGCTGATCGCCGCCCAGCCTGACCTTGGCACCTCAATTCTGGTGGCCGCCTCCGGCTTCTTCGTCATCTTCCTGGCGGGGCTCAGCTGGTGGCTGATCGGCTTGGCGGTCCTGCTGATGCTGGCCTTTATGCCAGTGCTCTGGTTCTTCCTGATGCACGACTACCAGCGCCAGCGGGTGCTGATGCTGCTCGACCCGGAGAAAGACCCGCTCGGCCGCGGCTATCACATCATCCAGTCCAAGATTGCCATCGGCTCCGGCGGCGTCTTCGGCAAGGGGTGGCTGCAAGGGACCCAATCCCAGCTGGAGTTCCTGCCCGAGCGCCACACCGACTTCATCTTCGCGGTATTCAGTGAGGAGTTCGGTCTGGTGGGGGTTGCCCTGCTGCTGGTGCTCTACCTCTACGTCATCAGCCGCTGTCTGTTTATCTCGATGCAGGCCCAGAACAGCTTCGAGCGACTGCTGGGTGGCGCCATCACCCTCACCTTCTTCGTCTATGTGTTCGTCAATATGGGCATGGTGAGTGGCATCTTGCCGGTGGTGGGGGTGCCCCTGCCGCTGGTGAGCTATGGCGGCACCTCCATGGTGACCCTGATGGCCGGATTCGGTATCCTGATGTCCATCCAGACTCATAGAAGACTACTCGCCTGATGAGACGGGTTGGATTGCTGCTCTCGCTCGCCACCACGATGGCGACCGCCGCCGTGGCGCCGGATCGGTTGGCCCTGCTCGCCGACCAGCAGCAGGTGCCGCTGGCGGAGCTGCAGGCCGCGGTCGCCCGCGCCCAATTACGGCAGGAGGTGCTCGACACCATCAGCAAGCCGTGGGAGGCCAAACCCTGGCATCGCTACCGGCCGCTGTTTGTTACCCCGGATCGCATCCGTGATGGCCAGCAGTTCTGGCAACAACATGCCGAGACGCTGGCCCGCGCAGAGCAGACCTATCGGGTGCCCGCCTCGCTCATCGTGGCCATCATAGGGGTAGAAACCTTCTACGGTCGCCAGATGGGCCGCCATCCGGTGCTCGATAGCCTCTACACCCTGGGGTTTCACTACCCCGAGCGGGCCGACTTCTTTGCCAAGGAGTTTGCCCAGCTGGTGTTGCTGGCAAGGGAAGAGGGGTGGTCGCTGGAGCACCTCAAGGGCTCCTATGCCGGCGCCATGGGGATGGGGCAGTTCATGCCCTCCAGCTATCGCCACTATGCCGTCGACTTTGACGGGGATGGCAAGCGGGATCTGTTTGCCAACCCGGTCGATGCCATCGGCAGCGTGGCCAACTATTTTGCCAGCCACCAGTGGCGCTGGGGCGAATCCGTGGTGGAACCGGCCCAGATCGGGTTGATGGCAGTCGAACCTCTACTCAGGCCTGAGCCCGAGTTAACACAACAGTGGTCAGAACTGGCGGCGGCAGGGATTGAGCTCGCCACGCCGCTGGCCCCACAGACGCCGGTCAAGTTGCTGGCGTTTGCCCAAGCCGATGGACCGGAATACTGGGTCGCACGGCATAACTTTTATGTGATCACCCGTTACAATCGCAGCCCACTCTATGCGATGGCGGTGTATCAACTTAGCCAAGCCATTCAGGAAGCGTATGCATCTTCGTCACAAACTCCTCCCGCTCAGCCTGAGCTTGTTGCTGGCCGCCTGTAGCAGCCAGCCGGAACAGAGCGCCCCCGTCGAGCCGCAAGCACCGGTCAGCAAGCCACCCGTTATCGAGATCCCGCAAGCCACCGGCGCCATTCCGCGCCCCGAGCCCCTGAGTGCCAGCGGCAACCGGGACTACTGGATCGGCAAGCAGAAGCACGAGGTGTGGCGCGACATCAAACACTACAGCGAAGAAGGCACCGCCAGCTGGCTGTCGCCGGATCTGGACGGCCAGAAGACCGCCAACGGCGATGTGCTGGACAGCAAGCTGTTCAGTGCTGCCCACCGCAACCTGCCCATCCCGAGCTATGTGCGGGTTACCAATCTGGACAACGGGCTGGAGACCATAGTGCGGGTCAACGATCGCGGCCCCTTCAACAGCCCGCGCCTGATCGACCTCTCCTACGCAGCGGCCAAGCAGCTGGAGATGGTCGATAGCGGTGAGGCCCGAGTTCGGCTGGAGCTGATCAGCGACACCCCGGATCAGATGGTGATCATGGAGCCGATGAAGCCCATCGAAATGACTCCGACCACTCCGGCTGCGGCCTCCAACACGCTGTCGCAAGATGGCTTCCTGGGTGAACCAACCGCACTGGCGATGGCCACTCCCGCTGCCGAACCCGCTCCCGTCAAGACGCCCGCCGCCAAGCCCGCCAAAGCGGCACCTGTCAAACCAGCGCCAGCCAAGGCTGCAGCGCCCGCCAGCAGTGGTGATGGCAAGATGATCCAGGTACTGGCCAGCGGCTCCCGGGATCGGGCCGAGGCGATGGGCAAGGTGATGACCCAGCGTTACGGCGTGCCCTACCGGATCGATGCCCATGGCGCCATTTTCCGGGTGCTGATTGGCCCGGTCGCCGCCGACCAGCAGGCAAGTGTGCTGGAAAAAGTACGTCAGGGCGGGCTGGAACAGGCCTTTATCGTGCCCTGAACGCCCCACTTTGCCGCGGATGTGACTAACCGCTTACTCACTGTCATCACGTCGTTTTATGGCGTGATGACAGGGAGTGATGGATAAAAAACCAGTTCTGATCGCCATCTCGGGCTATAACCTGCGGGCGCATCTGGTATAGTTAGGCCCGCATTTTATCCCCATCTGGCTCGCAGGAATTTCAAGATGTCCAAATTTGCCCGTTCAGTTCTTCTGGCCTCACTGATCAGCGTAACCGCCCAGGCCAATACGCCGGTGCCGACACCGACCCCGAATGCCATGCCCATGGTGGTTCCCGCCGCGCCGGAGATCTCCGCCAAGGCCCATATTCTGATCGACTACTACTCAGGTCAGGTGCTGGCCGAGCAGAACGCCGAAGAGCGTCTGCCGCCCGCCAGTCTGACCAAGATGATGACCTCCTACATCATCGGCCAGGAGCTGCTGAAGGGGAACATCAAGCGCACCGACATGGTGACCATCAGCCAGAACGCCTGGTCCAAGAACTACTCCGACTCCTCCAAGATGTTTATCGAGGTGGGCAAGCAGGTCTCCGTCGATGATCTCAACAAGGGCATCATCATCCAGTCCGGCAACGACGCCTGTGTCGCCATGGCTGAGTTCCTGGCAGGCAGCACCGACTCCTTCGCCAGCCTGATGAACAGCTGGGCCGCCAAGCTCGGCATGAACGACAGCCACTTCATGAACCCGCACGGTCTGGATGCGGAAGGTCACTACAGTACCGCTCACGACATGGCCCGTCTGGGTCAGGCGCTGATCCGCGACCTGCCGGAGGAGTACAAGATCTACTCCCAGAAATCCTTCGTGTTCAACGGCATCACCCAGCACAACCGCAACCGCCTGCTGTGGGATCAATCCCTGCAAGTGGATGGCATCAAGACCGGCCACGTCAGCCAGGTCGGCTATAACCTGGTCTCCTCTGCCACCAACAACGAAGGCATGCGCCTGATCGCCGTGGTACTGGGCGCCAGCAGCGAAGCCTCCCGCGCCGCCGAGAGCAAAAAACTGCTCACCTATGGCTTCCGCTTCTTCCAGAGCCTGACCCCGTACAAGGCAGGCACCGAGCTGGTCACCCAGAAGATCTGGATGGGCGACAAACCGGAAGTGAAACTGGGCGTCGACAAGGATGTCTCCGTGCTGGTCACCCGCGGTCAGGGCAACAACCTGAAGGCTGACTTCCAGCTCGACAGCGAGCTGAAAGCGCCGCTGGCCAAGGGTCAGCGCGTCGGTACCGTGTTCCTGAAACAGGGCGACAAAGAGATCAAGCAGGTGCCGCTGGTTGCCCTGGAAGAGGTGCAGGAAGGTGGCTTGATGAGCCGTCTGTGGGACTACCTGGTACTGCTGGTCACCAGCTGGTTCAAGTAATCCAACGCACGATCCTCACCATACAGCGGCGCCAACAGGCGCCGCTGCTGTCTGTGACCGGCAAAGGCAGTGAATAACCCTGTAAACTGCAGGTTCCGCCTTACCCTGATTTGTGGTAAAAAGCAGCACTTCCATCCTTGTCTGACCGATCCTGGCCTTGATCCCGGTCCGGGCTGCGCCCATATAGTTATGAGCCGTGCCCATATAGACTTGAAATGGCGGCCTCCACGGGCCATCGGCCACTAGCCATCCAAGATGAAGTCATCCCGGTGATGACGCAAAAGGTGAGTAAATGAATACCAAGTTTGATGAACTGCTGGAGTTTCCCTGCAAATTCCCGTTCAAGGTACTCGGCGTTGCCGACCCGGCACTGCCGGAAATGGTGGTTGAAGTGCTGCAGCAGCACGCCCCCGGCACCTACAGCCCGACAGTCCAGCCCAGCTCCAAGGGCAACTACCACTCGGTTCGCGTGACCGTGACTGCCCAGAGCAAAGAGCACATCGAAGCGATGTACCACGCCCTTGGCAAGATCGAGCTGGTGAAATACGTACTGTAATTTCTCTCTCGCCCCGTTCTGCGGGGCGACTGTTTTTGGCCGCAGCACGCCGCGAGGACGCCATGTCATCCCAGATCCCCGCCCAGTCCAGCCTGATTGTCAGGCAGCTGGGTCGCCGCCCCTACCAGCCGGTATGGGACGCCATGAAAGCCTTCACCGACAACCGCACCAGCGACACCCCGGACGAGTTCTGGGTGGTCGAGCACGATCCCGTCTACACCCAGGGTCAGGCCGGCAAGGCCGAACACCTGCTCAATCCGGGCAATATCCCGGTGGTGCAGAGCGATCGCGGCGGTCAGGTGACCTATCACGGCCCGGGCCAGCTGGTGCTCTACGTACTGGTGGATGTCCGCCGCTGCAAATTCTCGGTTCGCGAGCTGGTGACCGCGCTGGAGACAGCCATCATCAATACCCTCGCCAAAAGCGATATCCAGGCCTATGCCAAGGCCGATGCCCCCGGGGTCTATGTGAAAAATGACCTTGGCATGGAGGCAAAACTGGCCTCGCTGGGTCTGCGCATCCGCAAGGGGTGCTCGTTCCACGGGCTGGCCCTCAACATCAACATGGACATGACCCCCTTCCTGCACATCAATCCGTGCGGCTATGCGGGCATGGCCATGACCCAGACCAGCGCTCTGGGCGGCCCGCAAAGCGTGGCCGAGGCGCAATCCATTCTGGTGGCCGAACTGGCCCGCCTGATTGGCTATCAAACAATAACAAACACCGAGAGTGAATCATGAGCAAACCCGTTCGTATGGAGCCGGGCGTCAAGCTGCGCGATGGCGACAAGATGGCCCTGATCCCGGTGAAATTCATGCCGGATCCCAACGAAGAACTCCTTCGCAAGCCGGACTGGATGCGGATCAAGCTGCCCCCCTCCAGCCAGAAGATCGAACACATCAAGAGCACCTTGCGCAAAAACAAGCTGCACTCGGTCTGTGAAGAGGCCTCCTGCCCCAACCTGGCGGAGTGCTTCAACCACGGCACCGCCACCTTCATGATCATGGGCGCCATCTGCACCCGTCGCTGCCCCTTCTGCGACGTGGCCCACGGCCGCCCGCTGGCACTCGATCCGGAAGAGCCGAAGAAGCTGGCGCTGACCATCAAGGAGATGAACCTCAAGTATGTGGTGATCACCTCGGTGGACCGCGACGATCTGCGCGACGGCGGTGCCCAGCACTTCGCCGACTGCATCCGCGAGATCCGCGAGCACAGCCCGCAGACCCGCATCGAGATCCTGACTCCGGATTTCCGTGGCCGGATGGAGCAGGCGCTGGAGGTGTTCCGCGAAACCCCGCCGGACGTCTTCAACCACAACCTGGAAACCGCGCCGCGCATGTATCGCGTCGCCCGCCCGGGTGCCGACTACAAGTGGTCGCTGGAGCTGCTGCGCCGCATCAAGGAGATGCACCCCCACGTGCCGACCAAATCCGGTCTGATGATGGGTCTTGGCGAGACCAACGAAGAGATCGTCGAGGTGCTGAAAGATCTGCGCGCCCACGGCGTCAACATGCTGACCCTGGGTCAGTATCTGCAGCCGAGCCGCCACCACCTGCCGGTCAAGCGCTACGTGCCGCCTGCAGAGTTTGACGAGCTGAAAGATGTCGCCATGGAGCTGGGCTTTACCCACGCCGCCTGTGGTCCTTTCGTTCGCTCCTCCTACCATGCTGATCTGCAAGCCAAGGGCGAAGAGGTCAAATGATCTCGCACGACAGGGAGGCCAAATAACCGCCTCCATCTCAATTAAAAAGAGCGCCTATTGGCGCTCTTTTTGTTGGTATCACTGACAGTTGCAGCTTGATCTACTTCAGTAGCCGTGGTCGAAGATCCCCTGCTGATGCCAGCGTTGCAGCTGGGCCAGCACCCGGGTCTCTCGCGCCGTCCACTGGGGACAGGGCCCCGCCAGCTGGGTCTTGTTGGTCTGCAGCGCCTCGTCGAGGGCAAACCAGCCGGGCACGAAGCCAAGCCGGATCTCGTAGGGCTGCGGCTGCGGGGCCACCAGCTGATCGCCAATCCGGCACCAGTAGTAGAGCGAGCGGATGCAGTAGGCATCGAACCCCGGCTCGCGGGCGGCGCGATATTCACGGGTCTCGCCAAGCAGGCCCCCCACTTCCCGCAGCTCGGCACCGCACTCCTCCAGCAGCTCGCGAGCGAGCGCCACATGGTGGCTCTCCCCCGCTTCAATGCCGCCCCCGGGGAACATCAGATCGCCGTTGACCCGGGAGTGGACCAGCAGCAGCTCGTCGCCACGGGGCACCACGGCACGCACCGTGAGGCGCTCCAGGGTGCGGCCATCGGTACGTACCTCGCCATGAACGAAAGAGAGATCGAACGGATTGGGCCAGCAGCTGGCCGGGGAGAGCGTCGTCATCACTGCCTCAGGGCCGGTAGTTGCCATGCTTGAGCTGCTCGACAATTTCGGCAGCCCGCACATCGTAACCATCCTGCTCTGTCTTGCTCAGGGTGTGGTAGATGCCAAAACGCTTGGCTGAGACCTCGGGGCTATCCTGAAACGATTCGCTCACCTTGCCCCACAGATAGGCCAGCCCATACTGTTTCTGGCCCATATAGAGGGTGCTGAGGGAGGTGAATATACGGCTGTTTACCTTGTCCCCCTCCTGATAGAGGGAGAGGCCGTGCTGCAGGGTGGCGATGGCCTTTTCCGGGTCGCTCTTGGCGTAGATACCGCCGAGCGCCAGTTGCAGCTCGGGTTCATCCAGCGCCTTGGTGCCTTCCAGCGCCATAAACTGCTGGCGAGCCAGCTCGTTGGTGTTGTTGGTCCAGTGCCAGAGCAGCAGGTAGGGATCTTGCGAATTGCGGGTCGCGGCATCGAGCTGAGCCAACTGATCCCCGGCCGCCAGCATGCCCTCGACCCGTGGACTCTTCTGCTCGCGGGCATTCTTGTATTCAATGCTGGTGGAACGCTCGGCACATTTGAGATAGCGCTCAAGGTTACGCATCAGCTCATACTTGCGCCGATCCGTCCCCTCCTCCTTGAGATAGAAGCGACTGCGGATCACATCGGTACGCTCGTAGCGACACCAGCCATCGTCCACCAGATCCTGGCAGAGCTCGGGATGATTGCCACAGATGTTGTGGATCCGGTCGTCATTGCAGCCAGCCACGGCAAGGCCGACTGAAAGCATGATGAAGGTCTGTCGCAGGGGGAAATTGGCCATGGTTCACATCTTGTTGGTAACGCGGGTTGGTAACAACTGGCGCCTTTACGGGCCACCTCCGGCTAGCAAACCGGTTACATATCCATTACAATGCGCGCGCCATATAAGGCCGCGATTGCAGAATAATATAACGAAATATACACCCCTACACTGATCTGCATTCGACGAATTTTCTATTTACACCAACAACGTGAAATAAAGGATCTGGTCAATGACCCACGAGCACTACTTGCAAGCGTGGCAGGAGAGCCAGGAGCTCGCCGAAGCCATGCAGCCCTTGATTGGTCGCCTCTACCGACAACAAGGGGTCGAGATCACCCTCTACGGCCGCCCGCTGCAAAACGCCTCCACCATCGATATCCTCAAGGCCCATCGGGTCGTCCGCCGCCACCAGGGCGCTCCCCTCCCCATCCAGCAAAGCTTCCCCCTGCTTCAGGCCATCGTTGCCCTCAAACCCACCGCCGCCGAGGTTGACCTTGGCAAGCTGGCAGTCGGCTACTGGCAGGATCATCAGGATGAAGCGGGGATCGAGGACTATCTGCAAGCGCGACTGGCACCGGCCCTTGGCCGCAGCCAGATGCCGCAGCCGACCGACGTGGTGCTCTACGGCTTTGGCCGTATCGGCCGCCTGCTGGCCCGGCTGCTCATCGAGCGCACCGGCGCTGCCAATCCGCTGCGTCTGCGCGCCATCGTGGTACGCGGTGGTCGTGACGGGGATCTGGAAAAACGCGCCAGCCTGCTGCGCCGCGACTCGGTGCATGGCCCCTTCAACGGCTCCATCGAGGTGGATGTGGAACGCAGCGCCATCATCGCCAACGGCACCTTCATTCAGGTGATCTACGCCAATAGCCCGGCCGACATCGACTACACCGCCTACGGCATTCACGATGCGCTGATCGTCGACAACACCGGCGTCTGGCGTGACGAAGCAGGCCTCTCCGAGCACTTGAAAGCGCGCGGTGCCGGCAAGGTGTTGCTGACTGCCCCCGGCAAAGGGGAGATGAAGAACGTGGTGTTTGGGGTCAACCATGAGGTGATAGGCCCGGGTGACAGGATCATCTCCGCCGCCTCCTGTACCACCAACGCCATCACCCCGGTGCTCAAGGTAATGCAGGAGCGGTTCGGCATCCGCCACGGCCACGTGGAGACGGTCCACTCCTACACCAACGATCAGAACCTCATCGATAACTATCACAAAGGCGAGCGCCGCGGTCGCAGCGCCGCCCTCAATATGGTGATGACCAGCACCGGCGCCGCCAAGGCGGTGGCCAAGGCGCTGCCGGAACTCAAGGGCAAGCTGACCGGCAACGCCATCCGGGTGCCGACCCCCAACGTCTCGCTGGCGATTATCAATCTGTCGCTGGAGCAGGCCACCGATCGGGAGAGCCTCAACGCCTATCTGCAGCAGATGGCGCTAAGCTCGGCCCTGCACCGCCAGATCGACTTCAGCGCCAGTACCGAGCTGGTCTCCTCCGACATGGTAGGTTCCCGTTATGCGGGCATCGTCGACTCCCAGGCGACCATCGCCGAGGGGGATCACTGCGTGCTCTACGTATGGTATGACAACGAGTTCGGGTACAGTTGTCAGGTAGTGCGGGTGATGGAGCAGATGGCTGGCGTAGTCCGCCAGGATCTGCCGGCATAGACCGATAGGGTCTACCTGCATGGCCCATCAGATCCCGCTGTTTATGGCTCAATAGTTCAAGGAGAGGCCGGATGTCGTTTCAACAGGGTGAGTTTTTACAAGCTATCAGGCAGATGCCCGAAGAGGTGTACGAGCGGCTCAAGACCGCAGTCGAGCTGGGCAAGTGGCCCGATGGCAAGCCCCTCACCGACGAGCAGAAGGCCACCTCCCTACAAGCCGTGATGGCCTGGCAGGCGATGCATCTCGACAACCCCGAGCACATGAACATAGGTCGTGACGGCGAGATCGTGATGAAGAGCAAGAGCGAGCTCAAGCGTCAGTATCGCGACGAGGAAGAGATAGTACGGGTCGACCTCAACCACTGAACCTGACCCGGCAGGCCGCTCGCGGCGGCCACAACAGAGAGGGGAGCCATGATGGCTCCCCTCTTTTTTCTTAACTTATCACCCCTCGTCACCGGTGCAATGCGCTGCGCTTATTGCACCCTACCGCGAGGGTTATCAGGGAGTCAGCTCCCCACGCAGGGACTGCTGCATCAGCTCGCGAATGCGGTGGGAGGGCAAGTCCTGACTCAGCAGGAAGTGCAGCTTGGTGAGTGCTGCCTCGGCGGTCATGTCAAAGCCCGAGATCACCCCGGCCCGCGACAGGGCGTTGCCGGTAGCATAGCCCCCCATATTGACCTTGCCGTGCAGGCACTGGCTCAAGTTGACGATGATGACGCCGCGGGCCGAGGCCTCGGAGAGCAGCGCCAGCATGGCCGGGTTCTGCGGCGCATTGCCGACCCCGAATGACAGCAGGATCAGCGCCTTCACCGGCTGTTGTAGGATGTTGGCGATCACCTCGCTGGAGATCCCCGGATAGAGGGTTACCACGCCGATGGGCTGGGGAGTGATGTCGTGCAGCACCAGCGGCCGCTCGGAGGGCACGCCCAGCTCGCCCGCTTCCAGCGAGATGGCGATCCCGGCATTGAGCAGCGGTGGATAGTTGGGGGAGTCGAAGGCGTGGAAGCCGTCGGCGTGCACCTTCTTGCTGCGGTTGCCGCGATAGAGCTGGTTGTTGAAGAACAGCGTCACCTCGTGGATCGGGTAGTTGGCCGCGATATAGAGGGCGTTGAGCAGGTTCTGCTGACCGTCGGAGCGCAGCTCGGCCAGCGGGATCTGGGAACCAGTGATGATGACCGGCTTGTGCAGATCTTCCAGCATGAAAGAGAGCGCCGAGGCGGTGAACGACATGGTGTCGGTGCCATGCAGGATCACGAAGCCATCGTATTTCTCGTAGTTGTCTCGAATGTCCTCGGCGATACGCTGCCAATCCGCCGGGGTCATGTCGGAGGAGTCGATGAGGGGCGCATATTCGTGGATATGGTAATCCGGCATCTCGGGGCGGTGGAACTCGGGCATCCGCGCCAGGCAGTCTTCCATAAAGCCCGCCATCGGCACGTAGCCGTGATCGGAACGCTGCATCCCAATGGTGCCGCCTGTGTAGGCAATGTAGATAGACTTCTTCACACCCTCTCCTCTTGATGAAGTGAACACCGCCAAAACATGAACCATGTCGGGGTGAACCACAATGTCAACGCCCGCCAGCGCCTCTGCGTGCAGCGGAAACCGGCGAATTATAGAGACTGGCGCCCCAAATGACAGCCGTTCCATGCACCCTTTTCGGCTTTTCTGCCCTCTACCTACATAGTGTTAAATGTCACAATAAACCACTAAAACGAGCATTAATACGACAAAGATGGAATTAAACGATGCTTTTTGCTACAATCCGCCGGATTTTACTAAAATCTCATCTGGATGCCTGAGCATTTCAGGCCCGCACAAGCCCCATCTTTCCTGGGGCGGGGAGATGTTTCCCCTTCTTTGCTGGCACATAAGCCACACTGTTTTCATCCCGGCTGAATCTGTAAGTCTTTTGCTATGAAAGACACAGCCAATCAACATGGGAGTACTGAATGTTACAACTTGATTCCTACGCAACGCTGGTCGCTGCCACTCTGGTATTGCTGCTTGGCCGGGTGTTGGTTACCCGAGTCGGGCTGCTGCGTACCTTCAACATCCCCAAACCGGTAGCCGGCGGCCTGGTGGTCGCGCTGGTACTGCTACTGCTGCGCTCCACCCTGCAGATGGAGCTGCAATTTGATACCAGCCTGCAAACCCCGCTGATGCTGGCCTTCTTCGCCTCCATCGGTCTATCCGCCGATCTCGCCAGCCTGAAACGCGGCGGCAAGGCGGTGGTTACCTTCCTGATGGTGGTCACCGGCCTGCTGCTGGTGCAGAACAGTCTGGGTGTCGGTCTGGCGACCCTGCTCGGTCTGGACCCCCACATGGGGCTGCTGGCCGGCTCCATCACTCTTTCCGGCGGCCACGGCACCGGGGCGGCCTGGAGCGCCACCTTCTCCGAGAAATATGGCGTGCAATCCGCTGCCGAACTCGCCATCGCCTGTGCCACCTTCGGTCTGGTGCTGGGCGGCCTGATCGGTGGTCCGGTGGCTCGCTATCTGGTGAAGAAAGTGCAGGTGCCCGGTGAGGAGCACAATCAGGATGAGGCCCCCCAGGGCTTCGAAATGCCGGATATGGAGCGCCCCCTCACCACTTTCAGCGTTATCGAAACGCTGGCGCTGATCGCCATCAGCCTCAAGGGTGGCGAGCTGCTCTCTGCTTCCCTCAAAGGGGGCGCCTTCGAGCTGCCGATCTTTGTCTGCGTGCTGTTTGTCGGCGTGCTGCTGCGCAACGTCCTGACCCTGCTGAACTGGCATGAGGTGAGCGATCGCGAGGTCTCCCTGCTGGGCAACGTCAGCCTGTCGCTGTTCCTCGCCATGGCACTGATGAGCCTGAAATTGTGGGATCTGGCCAGCCTGGCGCTGCCCATCTTCATTCTGCTGGCCGCCCAGACCGTGGCGATGGCGCTCTACGCCATCTTCGTCACCTTCCGGGTCATGGGCAAAAATTACGATGCGGCCGTGCTGGCGGCGGGTCACTGTGGCTTTGGCCTCGGGGCCACCCCGACCGCGATTGCCAACATGCAGGCCATCACCCAGCGCTTCGGTCCCTCCCACCTGGCGTTTCTGGTGGTGCCCATGGTGGGCGCCTTCTTTATCGACATCATCAACGCCATGGTGATCAAGCTGTTTATGGCGATGCCATTCCTGTAATTCCCTTTCCGTCAGACGTATACGATCAGAGCCCACCTTTCGGTGGGCTCTTTGTTTGTTCTCTACTCGCCAGCTGACGCAGGCAGAGCCGGGGCTCGTATCCGCCACCTGGGTGACCCGCAAGCAACCCGGAACCCCCACATCCCGCACTCCCCCGAACAACAAAAAGCCCCGCACTCGACAGAGTGCGGGGCTTGTTTATCTCAGCCGGAACAGGCCGTGAGTTGCACCTTACAGGATAAAGGTCGACACCTGCTGATTCAGGTCAGCAGCACGCCCTTTAAGGCTGTGGGCCTGATCCAGATCGCGCATGGCAGATGCGGTGATCTCGTCACTCACATCCTTGATGGCGGTGGTGTTCTGGGTGATCTCGCCGGTCACCTGAGTCTGCTCCTCGGCGGCAGTGGCGATCTGACCCGCCATGTCGGAGATGAGGGAGATGGCGCTGGTGATCTCTTCCAGTGCGCGCACCGCCTGATCCGCATCCTGCACGCTGTTGTCCGCCAGCCCCTGACTGGTCTGCATCAGGCTCACCGCACGGGCAGTGGTCTGCTGCAGGGTCTCGATGGTGGACTGGATCTGCTGGGTGGAGTCCTGGGTACGGCGCGAGAGCACCCGCACCTCGTCAGCGACCACCGCAAAACCACGACCCTGCTCACCGGCACGGGCCGCTTCGATGGCGGCGTTCAACGCCAGCAGGTTGGTCTGTTCGGCAATCCCCTGAATGGTGGAGAGAATGCTGGTGATGGCCTGCGCGTGGCGGCTCAGCTCGCCGATCACCTCGGTCGCCTGCCCCACCTCTTCGGCCAGACCATTGATGGACTGGCGGGTCTTGTTGACCAGCATCTTGCCCTGCTCACTGCTCTGGGCAGATTGCTGGGCAGCGGCGGCGGTGTTCTCGGCGTTGCCGGCGATCTCCATGGTGGCGCTCGCCATCTCGGTGACTGCCGTGGCGACCATGGTCACCTCCTGCTGCTGACGCTGCAGCTCGTCCACCGCGGCCTGGTTGGTCACCAGACTGCGCTCGGCATCGGCGTTCAACTCGTTGGCCAGCTGACGGATATTGCCGATCAGCTGATGCTGGCTACCGACGAAACGGTTGAAGCTGTTGGCCAGTTGGCCTACTTCGTCGTTGGCGTCGATCTTGATGCGCTGGGTCAGATCACCGTTACCATCGGCAATGCGGGCCAGTGCCTGAGAGACCTTGGTGAGCGGGCCAAGCAGCATGCTGACCAGCCAGGAGATAGCGAGGATACTACCCACCAGCACCAGCAGCGCCATCCCCAGCTGGGTCATCAGCAGGGAAGAGAGCGGCGCTTCCAGCGCGGCCTTGTCCAGCACCAGCACCAGTTCCCAATCCGTGTCGGGGATATCAGCCGCCCACAGCAGCTTGTCACGACCTTCGTTGTCGAAGTAGGCCGGCACCAGTTCCTTGCTCGACTTGCTCTGCTCGATCAGCGCGTTGGTCAGATCGTTGTCGATCTCGCTGGCCGGTTTCATCGCCTTGGCAGCATCCTTGTAGGCGATGATGGTGCCATCCTTGTGCATCATGATGGCGAAACCGTCGGCAGGCAGCTGCATCTTGGTCACGTCTTCCACCAGCGAGGCGATGGAGAGGTCACCACCGACGACCCCGCCAGCAACCGGCTGGGCCAGGGTCACCACCATGATGTTGTAAGCCACATCGAGATAGGGTTTGGTGACAATCAGGCCACCTTTGCTCATCGCCTCCTGATACCAGCCACGAGAGCGCGGGTCGTAGCCATCGCGGTTGATGGAAGGATCGGAGTCATTCATCTTGCCACTGCTCTCACCGAAATAGGTGAGCTGGAAACGGCCGGAAACTTGTGCCTGTTGCAAGGCATTGAGGGGTTCGGCACCGGCCTTGTTGCCGAGCGCCTGGATCACGTCGCGACGGGCTGCGAGCCAGTCGCTGACACGCTCGGCCTGCTGGGTACCCAGCCGTTGCAACTGCTCCTGGCTGCCTTGCAGCAACAGGGACTTCTGGCTGCTATAGCTCTGCCAGGAGAGCAACAAAATCACCAACGAAAGGGCGATCACCACTGACAACAGTATCTTCTGCTTGAGTGACAGGTTTTTCATCATGTGTTCTTCTTATTGAGGTGAGGAGCGGGTTTTCCCTAAATTGCACAACACTACACGTAGTCATTAGCGACCCGAATGGCCAAAACTGAACCTGAAAATGGGTCTGCGGGCGATATTTTCTACCGAGGTGGAGAAAAGTGCACCAGAAATTGACGGCATGAGCCGCACAAGCCAAGGCAACCCTGTTTATTCCTTCCACAATTGGCTAGAATATCCCGTTTTTAAATCACATCGACCCTGAGAGTTTTCACGATGTTCGAAGTTAATCCCGTATTAAATAAACTTAAGGAGCTGTCTGAGCGGACCGAGCTTCTTAGGGGGTACCTTTGACTATGACGCCAAGAAAGAGCGTCTAGAAGAGGTCAACGCCGAGCTGGAACAGCCGGACGTATGGAATGAACCCGAGCGCGCACAGGCGCTGGGCAAAGAGCGCGTCGCGCTGGAAAACGTGGTCGGCACCATCGACACCCTGACCCAGGGCGTGGATGACGTCGAGATGCTGGTGAGCCTGGCCGTGGAAGGGGAAGACGAAGAGACCTTCAACGAAGCCATCGCCGAATCCGAACAGCTGGAAGCCAAGCTGGTGGATCTCGAATTCCGCCGCATGTTCTCCGGTCAGCACGACGGCTCCGACTGCTATATCGACATCCAGTCCGGCTCCGGTGGTACCGAAGCACAGGATTGGGCCAACATGGTACTGCGCATGTATCTGCGCTGGGGCGATGCCCACGGCTACAAGCCCGAGCTGATTGAATGCTCCGAAGGCGACGTGGCAGGTATCAAATCCGCCACCATCAAGTTCACCGGCGAATATGCGTTCGGCTGGCTGCGTACTGAAACCGGCGTGCACCGTCTGGTTCGCAAGTCCCCGTTCGATTCCGGTGGCCGCCGTCACACCTCCTTCTGTTCTGTGTTCGTCTACCCCGAGATCGATGACGATATCGATATCGAGATCAACCCGGCGGATCTGCGGATCGACGTCTACCGCGCCTCCGGTGCCGGTGGTCAGCACGTTAACCGAACCGAATCTGCGGTGCGTATTACCCACGTTCCGACCGGTGTCGTGGTACAGTGCCAGAACGACCGTTCCCAGCACAAAAACAAAGACCAGTGTATGAAGCAACTGAAAGCCAAGCTCTACGAGCTGGAAATTCAGAAGCAGAACGCTGAGAAACAAGCCCTGGAAGAGACCAAGTCTGATATCGGTTGGGGCAGCCAGATCCGTTCCTATGTGCTGGATGACTCCCGTATCAAGGATCTGCGCACCGGCGTCGAAACCCGTAATACCCAATCGGTGCTCGACGGTGACTTGGACAAGTTTATCGAAGCCAGCCTGAAATCAGGTCTGTAAACAAGCAGGAATCACCATGTCTGAACAAACCATCACTCCGGAAGTCGACCAAACTCTCGAACTCAACAACGAGATGACCGAGCGTCGTTCCAAGCTGGCCGCCCTGCGCGCCCAGGGTAATCCTTTCCCCAACGACTTCCGTCGCGACAGCCTCTCTGGCGATCTGCACGCAGAGTTCGACGACAAAAGCGCCGAGGAGCTGACGAGCCTGGGTAAACGGGTGAAGATTGCCGGTCGCATCATGACCCGCCGGATCATGGGCAAGGCTTCTTTCGCCACCCTGCAGGACATGGCCGGCAAGATCCAGGTCTACGTCACCCGTGACGACCTGCCGGAAGGTTTCTACAACGAGCAGTTCAAGAAGTGGGATCTGGGCGACATCGTGGGTGTCGAAGGTACCCTGTTCAAGACCCAGACCGGTGAGCTCTCCGTTCACGTTTCCGATATCCGCCTGCTGACCAAGGCACTGCGTCCGCTGCCCGAGAAGCACAAAGGCCTGACCGACCAGGAAGCGCGCTGCCGCCAGCGCTACCTGGATCTGATCGCCAACGAAGAGTCCCGCAAGACCTTCATGATCCGCACCCAGGTGGTTGCCGGTATTCGTAAATTCTTCAATGAAAAGCGCTTCATGGAAGTGGAAACCCCGATGATGCAAGTCATCCCGGGTGGTGCCTCCGCGCGTCCGTTCGTCACTCACCACAATGCGCTGAACATCGATATGTACCTGCGTATCGCTCCGGAGCTCTATCTGAAGCGTCTGGTGGTTGGTGGTTTCGAGCGTGTCTACGAGATCAACCGCAACTTCCGTAACGAAGGTATCTCGGTTCGTCACAACCCCGAGTTCACCATGATCGAGTTCTACATGGCCTACGCCGACTACATCGATCTGATGGACCTGACCGAAGAGCTGCTGCGCACCCTAGCGCAGGACATTCTGGGCGACACCAAGATCCGTTACGCCAAAGAGGGCGAAGAGGGCCTGACCATCGATTTCGGTCAGCCGTTCCAGCGCCTCACCATGGTCGAGTCCATCCTGAAGTTCAATCCGGATGTAACTCTGGACGATCTGGCTACCCTCGAGAGCGCCAAGGCCGTTGCCAAGCGTCTGCACATCGAGCTGATGAAGGGCTGGGAGCTGGGCCACGTGATCACCGCGATCTTCGAAGAGACCGTGGAGCACATGCTGCTGCAACCGACCTTCATCACCGAGTACCCGGCTGCCGTTTCTCCGCTGGCCCGCCGCAACGACGTGAACCCGGACGTAACCGACCGCTTCGAATTCTTCATCGGTGGCCGCGAGCTGGCCAACGGCTTCTCCGAGCTGAACGATGCAGAAGACCAGGCCAAGCGCTTCCAGGATCAGGTTGATCAGAAAGAAGCTGGCGACGACGAAGCCATGTTCTACGACGCAGACTTCGTCACCGCGCTGGAGCACGGCCTGCCGCCGACTGCCGGTCAGGGTATCGGTATCGACCGTCTGGTGATGCTGTTCACCAACAGCCACACCATCCGTGACGTCATTCTGTTCCCGGCCCTGCGTCCGCAGAAGTAAGGCCCACAGAAGCCAGCTAAATCCCTTGGGTCAATCCCAAGCGTGATAGCCCATAAAAACGCCCCGCAACAGCGGGGCGTTTTTTTATAATGCTCACAACAATTGACGAATGCTTACCGCTTATGAGGCTGGCGGTAGCAGCCACTCCCCCTGCCACAATGTGACGGCCTGACCGGCAATCAGTACCCGATCCTCCTGCAGTTCAAGCCGCAACTCACCACCACGGGCCGAAATCTGACGGGCCCGCAGTTGCCGTTTACCAAACCGTTCGGCCCAAAAGGGCACCAGAGCGCAGTGGTTGGAACCAGTAACCGGATCCTCATCGACGCCCACCCAAGGGGCGAAATAGCGGGAGACAAAATCATGGTTAGAGTCGTTTGAGGGCGCCGTCACTATCACCCCCCGTCCCGGCAGAGCGCGCAGTGCATGGAAATCAGGCGAAAGCGCGAGGATCTCCTCTTCACTTGCCAGCTCCAGCAAGAACTTGGCCCCGGCCGACAGAGTCTGTCGTGGCTGGCAACCAAGCGCGGCTGCATAGGCGGGATCCAGCATCAGTGGCGTCACTTCGATACGCGGAAAATCGAGCCAAATCCACTCATCTTCGCGCCGGGCCAGCAGCTCACCACTACGGGTCTCGAAGCGGATAGTCTCGTGTGCAGCTACCGCTCCTGTCTGCCACAACACATGAGCAGCCGCCAAGGTGCCATGACCGCAGAGATCAACCTCGACTTTCGGCGTGAACCAGCGTAACTGGTAATGGGCCCTGCCAAGTTGCACCAGAAAGGCTGTCTCGGAGAGATTGAACTCGGCCGCCATCGCCAACTGGCTGGCATCAGGCAGGGCTGCTCCCAATACGACCACCGCGGGATTGCCACCAAGGGGCTGCTGACTGAACGCATTGACATGAAACAATCGGATATTCGACATGGCACTTCCTGTGTTATCAAGTGGCTCTCATTTAACGCGCTTTATACCACGCCCCTCTTTTGCTGCGGGAACAGGCGTACCTCTGCCCCTTTAATGCATTAATAGAATAAAGAATACATTTTTATTCTTTGTTGTTATCCAACACGCCCTTTAATCTGGCCAAAAATCAGACCATGGAAGACGCGTGTGATGCAATTGAAGGATTCCCCATTCAACCTCTCCCCCCTCTCTGACGAGCAGCAACGTCTGCTGGGTCAGGTACTCTCGACCCTCAATACCCAGCAACTGGCCTGGGTGAGCGGATATCTCTACGGCCTCTCCCAGAGCGGTCACCAGAACGTTGCTTCCAGCGCCGCCGTGGCAGCGCCCAGCGGCAGCCTGACCATTCTCTACGGCTCCCAGACAGGCAACGCCAAAGGCGTCGCCACTGCCATCAAGGCGCAGGCCGAGGCCCGCGGTCTACCGGTCACCCTAGCGTCGATGGCCGACTACAAACCCAAGCAGCTCAAGAAAGAGAGCTACCTGCTGGTGGTAGTGAGCACTTACGGGGAGGGTGAACCGCCGGAGAGCGCCGTCGATCTGTTCGAGCAGCTTAAAAAAGGCAAGCTTGGCAAGCTGGACGGGCTCAAGTTCGCAGTGCTGGGGCTGGGTGACAGCTCCTACGAATTTTTCTGCCAGACCGGCAAAGATTTTGACGACTTCCTCGCCAAAGCAGGGGCCGAGCGCATTTATGAGCTAGCCAGCCTCGATGTGGATTATCAGGATGCCGCCAAGAGCTGGGGCGAACAGGCGCTCAACGCCATCACCGCGACCCTCTCTACCGGAGCGGCCAGCAGCAGCGTAGCCAGCGCGGTGCAGCAGGCGGTTGGCCACAGCCAGTACAGCAAGGAGAACCCCTTCCCTGCCCGCCTGTCGGTCAATCAGAAGATCACCGGCCGGGATTCCACCAAGGATATCCGCCATATCGAAATCAATCTGGCCGACTCCGGCCTCACCTATCAGCCGGGGGATGCCCTCGGGGTCTGGTTCGACAATGACGCCGAACTGGTGGGCGAAGTGCTGGCCCTGACCGGCCTCTCTGGCGATGAAGCCACGGCCCACGGCACCTTGCGCGCTGCCCTGACAAGTCACTTCGAACTTACCCGGCTGCACGGCGGCTTTATCACAGGGCTCGCTGACATATCGGAGAACGCAGCGCTGAAAGACTTGGCTGGCGACAAGGCCCAGGTCAATGCGCTGGTGGCCTCCGCCCAGATTGTGGATGTACTGAAGCGATTCCCGACCGCCCTCACTGCCGAGCAGCTGATCGGGCTGCTGCGCCCCCTCACCCCGCGCCTCTACTCCATCGCCTCCGCCCAGAGCGAGGTGGAAGAGGAGGTGCACCTGACCGTCGGCGTGGTGCGTTACCCGCAGGAAGATGGCACTGTGCGCTCTGGCGCCGCCTCCTCCTATCTGGCGGATCGGCTGATTGAGGATGGCGAGGTGCGGGTGTTTGTCGAGCACAACGACAACTTCCGCCTGCCGCAAAACCCCGACACCCCCGTCATCATGGTGGGCCCGGGCACCGGCATCGCCCCGTTCCGCGCCTTTATGCAGGAGCGGGAAGCGCAGGGGGACGAGGGCAAGAACTGGCTCTTCTTCGGCAACCCCCACTTTACCCAGGATTTCCTCTATCAGGTGGAGTGGCAGCGTTATGTGAAATCGGGGCTGCTGTCGAAGATCTCGCTAGCCTTCAGCCGGGATCAGGCCAACAAGATTTATGTGCAGGACCGCCTGCGCGAGGCAGGGCTTGAGCTCTACCAGTGGCTGGAAGCAGGCGCTCACTTCTATGTGTGTGGCGACGCCAACAAGATGGCCAAGGATGTACAGGAGGCCCTGCTGGATGTAATTGCCGAACACGGTCACAAGAGCCGTGAGGAAGCAGAAGAGTATTTGAGCGAATTGCGTCGTGCCAAACGTTATCAAAGGGATGTCTATTGATGAGCAAACAACCTCTTTCTCACCCAAAAGCGGGACCGGTCGAAGGGCCGCTGGCCGACAACGAGCGCCTCAAGCGCGAGAGCAACTTCCTGCGCGGCACCATAGAGCAGGATCTGCAAGACCCGCTCACCGGCGGCTTTAACGGCGACAACTTCCAGCTGATCCGCTTTCACGGCATGTACCAGCAGGATGACCGAGACATCCGCCCGGAGCGCGCCGCCCAGAAGCTGGAGCCGCTGCACAACGTCATGCTGCGTGCCCGCCTGCCGGGTGGGATCATCACCCCGGCCCAGTGGCAGATCATCGACAAGTTCGCCGAAGAGCACAGCCTCTACGGCAGCATCCGCCTGACCACCCGTCAGACCTTCCAGTTCCACGGGGTATTGAAGCGCGACATCAAGCTGATGCACCAGACCCTCAACAGCACCGGCATCGACAGCATAGCCACCGCCGGCGATGTGAACCGCAACGTGCTCTGCACCAGCAACCCGGTGGAGTCCGAGCTGCATCAGGAGGCCTACGAGTGGGCCAAGAAGATATCCGAACACCTGCTACCCAAGACCCGCGCCTACGTGGAGATCTGGCTGGACGGTGAAAAACTGGGGCAGGACGAGGAGCCGATCCTGGGCTCCAACTACCTGCCGCGCAAATTCAAGACCACTGTGGTGATCCCGCCCCACAACGACGTGGATATCCACGCCAACGATCTCAACTTCGTGGCGATTGCCGAACACGGCAAGCTGGTAGGCTTCAACGTGCTGGTGGGCGGCGGGCTGGCCATGACCCACGGCGACACCAGCACCTACCCGCGCAAGGCGAGCGACTTTGGCTTTATTCCGCTCTCCCACGTACTGGAGGTGGCAGCCGCCGTGGTCAGCACCCAGCGCGACTGGGGCAACCGGGTCAACCGCAAGAACGCCAAGACCAAGTACACCCTTGAGCGTGTCGGCGTCGAAGCCTTCAAGGCCGAGGTGGAGAGCCGCGCTGGCATCCAGTTCGGGCCGGTTCGCCCCTATGAGTTCACCAGCCGTGGCGATCGCTTCGGTTGGGTCGAGGGGATCGACGGCAAGCATCACCTCACCCTGTTTATCGAGAATGGCCGCCTGCTGGACTTCCCGGGCAAGCCGCTCAAAACCGGCATGCTGGAGATCGCCAAGGTGCATCAGGGGGATTTTCGCCTGACCGCCAACCAGAACCTGATCATCGCAGGGGTGCCTGCCAGCGAGAAAGCCCGCATCGAAGGGCTGGCGCGCCAGTACGGCCTGCTGGATGACGGCGTGAGCGAGCAGCGCAAGCAGTCCATGGCTTGTGTGGCACTGCCCACCTGCCCGCTGGCGATGGCCGAGGCTGAGCGCATGCTGCCCGCCTTTGTCACCGACATCGAAGGGCTGCTAGCCAAGCACGGCCTGGCGGATGACGCCATCATCTTCCGGGTCACCGGTTGCCCCAACGGCTGCGGCCGCGCCATGCTGGCGGAAGTGGGTCTGGTGGGCAAGGCGCCCGGCCGCTACAACCTCCATCTGGGGGGCAACCTGGAGGGCACCCGCATTCCGCGCCTCTATCAGGAGAACATCACCGAGCCGCAGATCCTGGCCGAACTGGACGCGCTGATCGGCCGCTGGGCCACCGAGCGCAATCAGGGTGAGTGCTTCGGCGACTTCATGATCCGGGTTGGGGTAATTGCGCCCGTTATCGATTCTGCGAGGGACTTCTATGCCGCTTAATCTGCCGCTTAATGTCACTGAAGATGGCCGCCTTGGCCTGCAGGCACTGCTGGCCCTCGGCCGTGAGGAGCAAGTCGAGGCTCTGGCCCCCCTCAACCGGGAGCTGGATACCATGAGTGCCCCCGAGCGGGTGCGCTGGGCCCTGGCAAATCTGCCGGGGGAGCATGTGCTCTCATCCAGCTTCGGCATTCAGGCGGCGCTGATGCTCCATCTGGTAAGCCGCGAGCGGGCCGACGTGCCGGTAGTGCTGACCGATACCGGTTATCTCTTCCCGGAGACCTACCGCTTTATCGACGAGCTGACCGAGCGCCTCGCGCTCAACTTGAAGATCTACCGGGCCGAGCTCAGCCCTGCCTGGCAGGAGGCTCGATTTGGTCTCTTGTGGGAGCAGGGGGTGGAGGGGATCACCCGCTACAACCAGCTCAACAAAGTGGAGCCGATGGACCGCGCCCTGCGGGAGCTGGGGGCGCAGACCTGGTTCTCCGGCCTGCGCCGGGAGCAGTCCGGCAGCCGTGGCAAGCTGCCGGTACTCGGCATCCAGCGCGGCCGCTTCAAGTTCCTGCCGGTGATCGACTGGAGCAACAAGGATGTCTTCTACTACTTCAAGGAGTTCGACCTCCCCTACCACCCGCTGTGGGAGCAGGGTTATCTCTCGGTGGGCGATGTCCACACCACCGCCAAGTGGGAGCCGGGCATGAGCGAGGAGCAGACACGCTTCTTCGGCCTCAAGCGCGAGTGCGGTTTGCACGAGGAAAATGGCGAGAACGACGGCTCAGGCATCTAATCCAGTCTTGAAATCCATCAGAACAACAAGGGCATCCGAAGATGCCCTTGTTGTTATTTGCCCATTAGCATTCGCCCGTCAGCGGCGCTGCCAGGTCTCGAAGCTATAGGGATGCGGGTTCTTCTCATCGGCAGGGTGGCTCTCGCACGCAATGCGTTGCCACTGGCCATCGTCAAAAGCAGGGAAACGGGTATCTCCCTCCACCGCCAGATCGATTTGCGTCAGATAGAGACAATCCGCGCTCGGCAACATCTCGGCATAGAGATGACCACCACCGATCACCATCAACTCCTCCACCGAGCTGCCTGCCAACAGCGCCAGCGCCGCCTCGACGGAGCCCACCACCTCAATGCCCTCAGCCTGATAGCCGGGATTGCGGCTGATCACCAGATTGCGCCGTCCGGGCAGCGGTCGACCAATGGATTCGAAGGTTTTGCGCCCCATCAATACCGGTTTGCCGAGGGTGACACGCTTGAAGTGAGCCAGATCGGCAGGTAGATGCCAGGGCATCTGGTTGTCCTTGCCGATCACCCTGTCGTGGGCCATGGCGGCAATCATGGAAATCTTCATGGGGCCTCTCACCGTCTGTCAAATTATGGGGCGGTTACGGTACACGACCAGAGAGGGGATCGCCAAACCGAAACTGAGGGCACCGACGATAAAGAGGGCCTTGAGGCCGTTCTCCACCGCACTCTGGATCAACTCCATGGTCACGCCATTGATATTGAGCTCCACCACCGCAATCATGGTCTTGAACGCATAACTGCCCGGGATCATCGGAATGATGGAGGCAACGCTGAACACCGGACGCGGTGCCAGCAGACGGCGCGACCAGTAGACGCAGACAAAGCCGACCGTGGTCGCCGCCGCCAGCGTCGCCCACTCAATGGGCATGCCGTAGTGGATCAGCAGGGTACGCAAGCTGTGAGCCAGCGCGCCGCCCATGGCACAATACTTCAGCATCCGTGGCGGCACGTTGAACAGCATGGCAAACCCCACCGCCGGGATGGAGGACCAGAAGGCATCCTTGGCCAGTAGCCAGAGCAAATCCATCATACTTTCCACCCCCAGATCCCCGTGACCGACATGGCCAAAATGATACCTATGGCGGCGCTGATGGTCAGCAGGGTCGCTGTCCCCCAGCGGGCCAGCCCCATGTTGAAGTAGCCCTTCACCATGTCGGAGACGGCATTGATCAGCGGAAAGCCCGGCACCAGCAGCAGCACGCTGGCCGCCATGGCGAGATAGGGCTGGTCACCCCAGTTGAAGAAGGTGGCGCTGGAGGAGAGCAAGGTGGCAATAAAGCCGGTGGCGGCAAAGTTGATGAGCGGGCTATGGTGATGGCGGGCCATCAGCTGGCGCACCCGCATCGCCACGGCAGACGAGAAACAGGTCACCAGGAAGATGGGCCAGTCACCGCCAAACAGCAGGCTAAAGGCACCACAGGAGAGCCCCACCATGGGGACCACCAGCCAGGGGTGATAGTGAAAGGGGACGATGGCCTCGAGGCGCTGGCGCACTTCACGGGCACCGATCAGCTCTTTCTCCGCCATGATGCAGATCCGCTGGATCTCGCACACCACCTGCATATTGATGCCATGTTCACGCACCCGCCGGGTAGTGGTAACGCAACCCCCCTGATAGAGGCTGGTGAGCACGATGGCACTGGAAGAGATAGCCATTTCGACACTCTCCAGCCCCAGCGCCATCCCCAGCCGCACCGTGGTCTGCTCGATGATGCGGCTCTCCGCCCCGAACTGGGCCAACATCTGACCCACCTTGACGATAATGCGGGTGATCTCTGTCTGTTGCTCCCGCGACAACACCCGTCTTGGTGTGATACTTCTCATAATCCCTTCGAGTCGTAGCAATAAAAATTTCGGCCATATTAGCCTAACTTTTACTGTTATTCATCCACCCCTATCACAACCTGAATAATTAGTTATTACAAGAAGGAGAAAAGAAGTTACATCACAAATACATTACGACTAACATTAAAAACCATAACAATCAGGTCGCCAGCAATTCCCTTTATCATGGCCTCACCGATTTGGCTGAAATATCAACCAAGGGGGTTATTGCAGATTATTTGCGACGTCGATAGTCCGTCAGATGGATTATTTTACCACTGCCATCGCTTTCAGGCGGAGGGTCCCCCTCTTCTCTGAACTGGCTCATTTCGCTGCGCATCAAATAAAAAGATTCCCGCATCATGTTGGTAATCCGGATACAGCTATCAAGATTGTTTTTCGCCAGCCGGCGCTGACCATCAATCTTGAACTGCAACCCGCGCAGACGGCGCTGCTGATCGGGGCTCGCACGGGACATCAACTGGTCGATCTGCTGCTCCAGAATCGCATCCAGCCGGGAGGGCTCACTCGCAGCCAACTCCTTCAGGGTGTCAAAATCAGGCAACTCCATATGCCCTCCTTGGCGACTATTGCTGGCAACACACTGCGGTACCACACCATCACGTCCCAGCCATATAAATCTGTATATACGACGCGGCTAAAAAGGGTTCAATCCATCCACTGGCGACTAAACCGGATAATGGTCACTACGATGGTGTCTATCTATTTTAATTGTGTTTGGAAACAAGCGATTGTTTTTAATTCAGGCGAGATAAAACACTTATACATTTTAGGTTGTGATTTTCTGTTTTTTATTGCAAATAAAAATCCGGGTGGCCTTATTTTGCTTCATTCGACACTTTATTCTTCCCTCACCGACCCGCGTCATCTCCTGACGGTTTAACATATCTCACTGATTATGTTATTTTAATTGCCACTTTTATCGGACATTCAAGAGCAGACCATGAGCAAGGCAAAAATCGGTATCGTCACCGTCAGCGATCGCGCCAGCGCGGGCATCTATGAAGACCTCTCCGGCAAGGCCATCATCGACACCCTGAACGCCTATCTGACCTCGGAGTGGGAACCTGTCTATCAGGTGATCCCCGATGAGCAGGAGCAGATTGAAGCGACCCTGATCCGGCTGGCGGATGAGGAGCAGTGTTGTCTCATCGTCACCACAGGCGGCACCGGTCCGGCCAAGCGGGATGTCACGCCGGAAGCGACCGAAGCGGTATGTGATCGCATGATGCCGGGCTTTGGCGAGCTGATGCGGGCCGAATCCCTCAAGTTTGTGCCGACTGCCATTCTATCGCGCCAGACTGCCGGACTGCGCGACGATACCCTGATCGTCAATCTGCCGGGCAAGCCCAAATCAATCCGCGAATGTCTGGATGCAGTCTTCCCCGCCATCCCCTACTGTATCGATTTGATGGAAGGGCCGTATCTTGAGTGCGATGAAACTGTCATCAAGCCGTTTCGGCCGAAAAAATAGCGAACCCGACCATAAAAAATAATGGCGAGCCACGGCTCGCCATTATTTTTAACTCATCTGTCTGCGCAGAAAAACCGCATCACTTATTTGCGGCCGAATACTTTTACGCCCGCTTTGCTGCGCTCTGAATTACCGTACACTTCGATTTTTTTCACACAGCGACGCGAGCCCAGTGATTTCCACTCGGTCTCTTTATCACTGCTCATTTCCCGATCGAAACGAATGGTCTTGGTACGATCACCACCATAGGTCACCACCACCTGATCCAGGGTCAAATCACGCTCCGCCTTCACCTTGATATATTTGGTCTGACGGCAAACCACCAAAGGAATTGTCGCACCATGATCACCGGCTCCCAGTAAAATAGTCCGCCCCAGCGTGAACTGATCGTCACCGGCATGGCTGGCTGACGCCACCACCAGCAAGACACCACCCAGCAAGCTGCGTGCAGAAAAACGGGAATTCCAGATAGACATCAAGGACATAACACCTCCAATAAAAAATGGAGTGTGATGATAAGGGTTAAACCATAACGGAAGCTGTATCACAGCTGAATTTGCTGCGAATGTGCGGGGATCGACAGAGAAAACAGCGCGACTTTTCGGCAAAAAGAGAAGAGCCGCAGATAGCGGCCCTTGCGGCAAGAGAGCGCTTAGCGCTCCATGATTTGGGTCACGTCATCTTTCTTGATCATTACCTCGCGCCCTTCATGATCGTAATAGCGATACATGCCGGTACTCTCGTCCAGCTTGGGCTTGCTCTCTGTGGTGATCATCTTGCCATCCTTGGTGCTCATGATGTATTGGGAGCTGCATGCCATCAGCCCCAGGGCACACACCAGGATCATCATCAGTTTTTTCATTGCGGCCTCTTCTGCGATCATCCTCACCACGAGGATGTTTCTTGAAGCCTAGTTCAATCGCACGGCACGGGATGGCGCGATGAGCAAAGCGGGATCGCCGTCAATAATCAGCGAGTTAGCCTCGCTATCTGGCCGGGTGGCGAGCGCAATGAAAAAGGCCGGACATCTGTCCGGCCTCTTCTTTTCAGCGCAAGAGCGCAATCATGACTTGGCAGGCTGACGCTCACCGGTCACGGTCGGGTTCTTGGGATCGGAACTCCACTCGTACCAACCGCCGTCGTAGACGCTGATCTGTTTCCAGTCCATCAGCCAGGCGTAGAAGAAGGCCTCGGAGGCGCGCCAGCCGGTACCGCAGTAGAACGCAGCCTGCTGGGTCGGCTCGATATTCCACTGGTCCCACATGGCGAGGATCTCGCGGGCCGGCTTCATGGTGCCGTCCGGGTTGTGGAAGTCGCTCATGCTGTTGGCATCCACCCCGCCGTGACCCCACTTGGCCCCCGGGATATCGCCCTTCGGCTTGATGTAACTGTAACCTGAGGTGTTGCCGACAAACTCGTCCCAGGTACGCACGCTGACCAGTGCGCTATCGGGCTGCTTGAGCAGCTCTTTCGCCTGACTTAGCGTGGTGTAGTACTCGGGGTGAGCGGGAATGGCCACGCCAAACTCCTTCACCGGCTCATATTTGTTGGGCAGGCCGGTTTCGGTGCGCAGGTGCTGGATAAACCAGGCATCCAGACCACCGTCCAGCAGGCGTACATCTTCCACCCCCGCATACATCATCAGGTGCGCGGCACGGGCAGCCGCCATGGTGTTGCGACCATAGAGGATAACGGTGGTGTCGTGACGGATGCCGTTATCCAGCAGCAGCTTCTTGAGCGCTTCGTCAGAGACCTTGTTCCACAGCGGCTCCTCCTCGAGGCTGTTGGTATCGATATAACCGGCCCCCGGGATGTGGCTGATGAGGTAGGCCTTGGGTGAACCCCAATCCACTTCAAACAGCTTCCAGTCTCCCTTGGGCGCCGCCGCAACCGGCTTGCCCTCTTGCAGATCCGCCAACCAGCGCGGATAGACCAGCTGCTGCCAGCGTGCCAGCGACTCGCGCGGTGCGGCTTGCCACCCTTGCAGCTCGAACAGCTGCTTGATCCCCTGCTTGCGCAGCAGACGGGCCACCTCGGCCACTTCGCGGGACGCACCGTAGAGGGCAACCGGACGATCGGCCTTCAGCCCCTTGATCTCGAGCGCCTTTGGCCACTCTTCATCGCTGTATTTCCACTCGGCAGAGAGGTTCTCGGCGCCCGCCACATGACCGCCCTGCTTCTCCCCTTCCATCGGCCACCCCTGATAGAAGTAGCTGGCGCGGGTATCCAGGATGACAGCCTGTTTGGCCTTGGCATCGGCCAGCGAGAGCGGTGGCAACTCCCCTGCCACGGCGGGCAGGGCACACCAGAGCAGTAAGGTCGCCAGCGCGGCCTGCAGGAAGCGAAGATGTCGTTTCATGGTGATTTCTCGATTCATAGTGAACAAGGTTAAAAAATGGAGCGACCCAGCCGCTCGGCCAGCAGCTCCAGCGCCGCCGTGCCCGCCAGCGAGTTGCCGGCTTTGTTGAGCTCGGGCGACCAGACACAGACGCAGAGCTCACCCGGGATCAGGGCGATGATACCGCCGCCGACCCCCGATTTGCCCGGCATGCCGACCCGATAGGCAAAATCGCCCGCCTCGTCATAGAGGCCACAGGTGGCGAGCAGGGCGTTGACCTGCTTGGTGGTGCGGGCGGGCAGCAGCGGCACGCTCTCGCCCAATGGCACACCACGGTTGGCCAGATAGATGAATGCCCGCGCCAGATCGACGCAGCTCATGCGAATGGCACAGGCATTGAAGTAGCTTTGCAGCACCTTGTCCACTTCGTTTTCGAAGTTGCCATAGGCCTTCATCAGATAGGCGATGGCGGCATTGCGGGCAGAGTGCTGATATTCGGAGCGAGCGACCACCTGATCCGCCATGATGGCTGGGTTACCGGAAAGGCGGCGCACCAGCTCGAGGGTACGCTGACGGGGCGCAGTGAGGCGGGTCTCCAGCAGGTCGCTCACTACCAGCGCCCCGGCATTGATAAAGGGGTTGCGGGGGATCCCCTGCTCGAACTCGAGCTGAACCAGCGAGTTGAAGGGCTGGCCGGAGGGCTCCTTGCCAACCCGGGCCCAGATCTCCTCCTCCTGATAGAGGGTGAGTGCCAGGGTCAGGCTCAGGGCCTTGGAGATACTCTGGATGGAGAAGGGTTCAAAAGCGTCACCGGCGGTGAACAGCTCCCCCTCGACGGTACAGACTGCGATACCCAGCCGATCGGCCGGTACCTGAGCCAGTGCCGGAATGTAGTCGGCCACCTTGCCTTGTCCCAGCAACGGGCGCACCTCTTCAAGGATGCTGGCCAGTAATTCGGATGACAACACCATAAGCAATAAGCGATTCCATGACTAAAACAGCGGTGGAGATCCCATCCCCACTGACAAAAATCCCGCCAGCGGCGGGATTTTTCAGTTACCCACAACAAGGCGCCAGATGCGGCAGCCTTGTATCAGGCCGGTTCACCGTACCAGAGGTCGAACAGCTCGGTAACGACCACGGCTTCCATCCCCTTGCCTTCCAGCCAGGATTTGACGGCAGCGCGGTCTTCTTCGGTACACTTGCCCAGTTGCTGGGTGCAGATCATCCCTTCCCAGGCCAGGTGACCGGAGCCGGCAAAAGCCAGTTTACGGGGTTCAACAACCTCATCGATCATCGCATCGACTACCGCATCGATGGTCTCTTCGGCAGTGCCGACCGGGAAGTTGAAACTGATGTCGAAACCCATTTCCTGGAATTCATCGACGCGCAGTTTCTTGCGCAGGCGGCGGCTACGATTGGCCATGATAGCTCCTCAAATTAGTTGATACGCTAGGTGTGTTGACGTGCCAGCTTAGCTGACACGCTTGAAAATCAGATCCCAAACCCCGTGCCCCAGACGATGGCCACGTTGCTCGAATTTGGTCAGCGGGCGCCAGTCAGGGCGCGGCACCCAGTTGCCGGTGGCAGAGGTGTTCTCGTAACCCTCGGCGGCGCTCATCACTTCCAACATGTGCTCGGCATAGTTTTCCCAGTCGGTCGCCATGTGGAACACGCCACCGATGGCCAGCTTCTGGCGAATATCCTGCGCAAACGCAGGCTGTACAATGCGGCGCTTGTGGTGACGGCTCTTGTGCCAGGGATCCGGGAAGAAGAGCTGCAGGCAGGAGAGTGAACCGTTCGGGATCATGTGCTCCAGCACCTCGACCGCATCGTGGCAGATCACCTTCAGATTGGTGACCCCCGCTTCCTGAGCGGTACCCAGACAGGCGCCTACGCCCGGGGAGTGCACTTCAATGCCGATGAAGTTCTTCTCGGGGGCATTCTTGGCCATCTCCACCAGAGAGGCGCCCATGCCAAAACCGATCTCCAGCACCACAGGTGCTTCACGGCCAAACAGTGCGACCAGATCGAGCTGCTTTGGCTCAAAATCGATGCCCATGACCGGCCAGAGCTCTTCCAGGGCCTTCTCCTGCCCTTTGGTCAGGCGGCCTTCGCGACGGACAAAGCTGCGGATCTTGCGCATGAACTTGCCGTCTTCGTTAAATACATCTTGGGTCACAGGCATAATGGTCTCGTTATTTCATCAATCCGGGTAATACATCTTGTGTTCGATCCCGAGCGGGACCGCTCGCGGCTCGGCATTTCATCGACCCGCGAAAACAGGGGAGCGAATTATCCCAAGATAGGCCCAAGGCGCAAGTGTTTCGCGCAACAAATATTCCGGCCATCCACTTCCCTGCTCCCTCACGGGCATCACCACACCGACTAACCGTCCAATATAATCCGCAGTAGAGTCGTTCCAGCCCTTTTTTGGCGATTTTTGTGACAATCATTGCCTCATTTCTGAAATCTGATACAAACGGATAACCTGGCGGTCGAATGGAGCGACCGCCCACATGCCGAGAGAATTGTCTATGCAGCCGTTTTTTGCCCAGCGCTTCGAGAAGGTTGAACCTTCTTTTATCCGTGAAATCCTCAAAGTTGCCGCCAATCCGGAGATCATCTCCTTCGCCGGTGGCCTGCCCAATCCCCACCTGTTTCCGGTCAAGGCGATCGATCAGGCCTGTCAGGATGTGCTGCGCGAACAGGGGGCTGCCGCCCTGCAATATGCGGCGACCGAGGGCTTCGCCCCGCTGCGCCAATATATTGCCGACCGCTATCTGACCCGCCACTGCATGCAGGTCAATCCGGACAACATCCTCATCACCAGCGGCTCCCAGCAGGCGCTGGATCTGCTGGGCAAGGTGCTGATCGACGAGGGTCAGGATCTCATCATCGAAGAGCCGGGTTACCTTGGCGCCATTCAGGCCTTTTCTGTCTACCAGCCCACCTTCAAGCCGATCACCCTTGAAGAAGAGGGGCTGGACCTGGCGGCGCTGGATGCGCTGCTGGCAAGCGGATCCAGTGCCAAGCTGCTCTACGGTGTGCCCAACTTCCAGAACCCGAGCGGTGTCTCCTATAGCCGTGCCAACCGCGAGGCAGTGGCGGAGCGACTGGTGCGCCACGAGCTGTTGATGGTGGAAGATGATCCCTACGGCGAGCTGCGCTTCGAAGGGGAGCATCTCCCCCCGATTGCCAAGCTGGCGCCAAACAATACCGTGCTGCTCGGCTCTTTCTCGAAAACCGTGGTGCCCGCCTTCCGGCTGGGCTGGATGGTAATGCCGGAGTGGCTGCGCAAGAAGGTGACCATCGCCAAGCAGGCGACCGATCTGCACAGCAACGCCTTCAGCCAGCAGGTGCTGCACCGCTTCCTGACCGACAACTCCCTCGACGCTCACCTGGAGAAGATCAAGGAGGTCTATGGCCGCCAGCGCGCTGCCATGGAGGCCGCGCTGGCCCGTCACTGCCCGCCCGGCGTCAGCTACACCCGACCGGAAGGGGGCATGTTCCTCTGGCTGACTCTGCCAGCACACATCAGTGCCATGGCGCTGTTTGACGAGGCGATCAAGGAGAAGGTGGCCTTCGTACCTGGGGCCCCCTTCTACGTGCGCCCCGAGATCAAAAACACCCTGCGCCTGAGCTTCTCCTGCGTCGATGAAGCGACCATCGAGGAGGGGGTCAAACGCTTGGCCCGCGCCCTCCAGCGCATGCTCTGATCGCCCAAGCCAAACCGTACCAACAAAAAACCAGCGAGCGATCGCTGGTTTTTTTATGCTCCCCATTCAACCGTTCAGCCAAACAAGGTCTTGCAAAACTGCTTCATCGGGATGGGGCGGCTGTAACGATACCCTTGCAGATAGTCAACGTGGCGCGCCCGCAGGTAGTCCGCCTGCGACTGCTTCTCGACCCCCTCCGCGATCAGGATCAATTCAAGTCGCTTCGCCAGATCAATCACGTTTTCAACGATATGGCTTGAGAGTGCATCCGTGCCGATCATCTCTACAAAGCTCCGATCAATCTTGAGTGCATCGACCTGAAACTGTTGCAGATAGGTGAGACTGGAGTGACCGGTACCAAAATCATCGATAGAGATCAACACGCCCAGTTTGCGCAACTCAGCAAACATCTGAGCGGTTGTCTCATCAGCTACCAGCAGTTCACGCTCGGTCAGCTCCAGCCCCAAATCAACGGGATTGTCTTTAAATGCGTCAAGAAACGCCTTGCAGTCAGCCAACAGGTCGAGATCCTGAAAGTGTTTGGCGCTGATATTGAAGCAAAAATGAAACTTTGCCGGCAGCTTGCGGGCATAAGGGGAGAAGTGGTCGCGCACCTGCGCCATCAACAGGCTGGTCATGGGCACGATCAACCCGCTATCTTCCGCCAGCGGAATAAAGCGATCCGGCGAGATCATCCCTTGCTTGGGATGCTGCCAGCGCATCAGCACCTCACAGCCACGCCACTGCTCATCCTCACCGGAGACCACCGGCTGCAGGTAGGGGATAAACTCCTCTTCGATCAACGCCCGTTTGAGCTCTTCCGCTGGTGAGCTACTACGCCCCATCAGCCTGAAGGTGCCGAATCCAATCAGCAGCGCCAGCAGCGGAGAGAGGATCAAGGTATATCTGGAGTATCGCCATGCGTGGCTCCAGTAGTCATGCACCGTGACCCGGGTGACGACCTGATAGGGGAAATCAGCCGAAGCGAGGGCAATATAACCCTCTTCTGTCGGAGAGGGCGCCGCCCCGACCTGACCTGAGCCAAACAGTGCCCTCTGCCCCACCACCAGAGCCATCGGGGAGTTCTTGCTGGAGATCTCCAGGGTATTGCGCAGGTAGTAGCCATCTACACCGATCAGCACACTCCCCTTGTCCGTTTCATGACGCAGCACGATCAAGGGGCGATCCGGTGTGACCTCATTGCCAGGCAGCAGTTGCAACCTGCCATCCACATAGCGGTCGGGATTGAAGGGGCCATCGTAGTCACCATAGAGCGAGGTGCAATAGATGTGGCTGCCGACAGCCAGATTGGCGGAACGGACATAAGGCACCGTGGCCACCTGTTCGCGCAGCAGTTGTGCCGCCTCCTTGCAGGAGTGACCAAGCATCCCCTCCACATTGATGGCCGCCTGCCGGGCATGGCCGATGGAGCGCTCAAACATCACACGGGCATGCTGCAACCGTGAATCGGCATCACGCTCTGTCTCCGTCACCGTCTGCCAGATAACGGCAACAACCCCCAGCAGCAGGATCCCGCCCCCCATCAGCAGCGCCAACAGAATCCTCGAGTAAAGCTGGCGAAGTTTCAAACGACGAAATGGCATGGCGGCCTCTTTGATGCTCGGATAATGGGTGACAGCCTCGGTGGACAGGCGAAAAGGGTCGCCATAATAGCGATTGTTCAACAAATGTCCACCCAACAAAAATCAATCAATTCAAACTATTGTTCAACAATATGTCGTAAGAAGAGGATAGAGTTAACAAACGTCAAACAGAAAACTCCCGAAGCACGTCTCACTTGTTGAAGGGAAGCCACACCATTAAAGTTGAGCAAACGGCAGCAGGAGCATGCAGCGATGAAGATTCTTATTACCGGAGGGACCGGCTTTATCGGCCGCAAGCTGGTTGCCCATCTCAAGGTCAATCACGAGGTCGTGGTATTGAGCAGGCAGGGGAGCCGCGCTTACTCCCTGCTCGGCCACGATATCAAGGTATTGGATAACCTCGACCGGCTTGATGACCTCAATGACGTGGACGCGGTGATCAATTTGGCCGGTGAACCCATCGCCGCCGGACGCTGGAGCGAGTCGCGCAAACAGCTGCTCTGCGATAGCCGCTGGCTGTTGACCGAGCAGCTGGTGGATCTCATCAAGCTATCCAGCACGCCGCCCAAGGTGCTGCTCAACGCCTCCGCCATCGGCTGGTATGGCAGACAAGGCACCGAAACCCTCGACGAGCAGTGCCGCTCTCCCAACGACGAGTTTACCCACCAGCTCTGCCAGCAGTGGGAAACCCTGGCGCAGGAGGCCCAGAGCCGCCAAACCCGGGTCTGTATCGTGCGGATCGGGCTGGTGCTTGGCATGGATGGCGGCGCCCTGCCCAAAATGCTCCCCCCCTACCGACTCGGACTCGGCGGCCCCATGGGATCGGGCAGCCAGATGATGAGCTGGATCCATGTGCAGGATCTGGTACGCGCCATGCTCTTCCTGCTGGAACACGAGGAGTGCAGCGGCATCTTCAACGGCACTGCGCCCCATCCGGTCAGTAACCGGGAGTTCAGCCAGACCCTTGCCACCACGCTGCACCGTCCACACCTCTTCTTCGTCCCGGCGCCGCTGTTGCAACTGGTGATGGGGGAGGCGGCAGATCTGCTGCTGACCGGACAAAAGGTGATACCAGCACGGCTGCAACAGGCCGGTTTTCACTTCAGCTATCCCGAGCTGCCGAGCGCCCTCACCAATCTGCTGCGTGAGCCCCGCTAACTCACACCCGCTCGCTGCGTCTGCTCGTCAGCACCTCGCATAACAAGCAGCCCGGCCAATGGCCGGGCTGCTTGTTTATGGTGGCTGCGCTATTGCACCTTGTGTGCATCGGCTCGCGCTGGCGGGATTACAACAACCCCTGACCCAGCCCTCGCAACCGATCGCTCAGGGTGCCAGCCAGCAGCTGGCGCTGCATCCCCTGCCCCGCCAAAGTCACCAACAAGGCCCCCAGCGTCGGCAGGCCGAGCCAGATGGCCCAGTGGAACTGCCACTGCCCCTCGAACCACCACCACTGCAGGCCAAAGGAGCAGAGCTCCACCACCATGGCGGCACAGAGCCCCGCCAGCGCACCACTGGCCACCAGCTCCCAGCGCAGCATCTTCCTGAGCAGATCGCTGCTGGCACCCAGAGTGCGCATCAGCAGCAGCTCGCGCCGACGCTGAGCCATGCTGGCCTGAGTCTGGGTCAGCAGCACCAAGAGCGCCGCCACTGTCACCAGCCCCAGCATCAGCGCCAGCGCCCGGCTCACCTGCTCCGATACCTGCGTAAGCCGCGCAATCAGGTCATCCACATCGATAAGACTCACCGTGGGGTGGCGGCGGATCAACTCCACCTCGGCACTGCGCCCCGCCTCAGGCAGCCGGTAGCTGCCAAGCCAGGTTCGGGAGAAGGGTGCCAGCAGATCCTCGGAGAAGATCATGTAGAAGTTGGGCCGCATATTGTCCCACTTGATGCTGCGCAAACTGGTGACCCTGGCGCCGAAGCTGCGCCCCTCGATGGTAAAGGCGAGCATGTCCCCCAGCTTGATATCGAGTCGCTTGGCCAACTCGCTATCCACCGACACCTCGCCGGGGCCAGCGAGCCATTTACCGGCCACCAGCTTGTTGTCTATTGGCAGGGTTGTTGTGGTAGTGAAGTTGAGCTCCCGATCGACCCCTTCACGACCACTGCTGGCCCCCTCGCCCACCGCCTCACCGGCGATATGGGTCAGCCTGCCACGCACCATGGGATAGAAATCGGAAGTGGTGGCCCCGGCTGCCGCCAGCTCGCTCAGGATCCCCTCCCGCTCGTTCTCGGCCACATTGACCAGAAAACGGTTGGGCGCATCGACGGGGAGACGTGCCGAAAACTCATCCAGCAGATCGACCCGGGCCGCCCAGAGCAAGCCAAACAGCATCAGCGCCAACGCAAAGCCCGCCAGCTGAAACAGGCCACTGCTGCGCTCGCGCGACAGGTGGGCCAGCGCCAGCCGCAAGGCATGAGGCCCGCTCACTTTCGTCCCCAGCCGCAACATCAGGGCCGCCAGCAGGGCCAGCAGACCCATCAGCAAGCCCATGCCACCCACCAGACCCAGCGCCAGCCGTACATCGGCGGTAAAGCCCCAGACCAGCGCAAACAGCCCGAGCAGGCCGACCGGCAGGGCCAGCCAGGCGGGAATACCCGCCTCCAGCTCCCGGCGCAATACCCGCAGCGGCGGCACTTTCAGCAGCCGCAAGAAGGGCACAAAAGCGAGCAGCAGGGTGATAAAGAGCGCCACCGCCACCCCCAGCGCAAAGGGGCGCCAGGAGGGGGGCGGCAGATCCGGCGGCAGCAGGTCCCCCAGCAGTTGCAAGGTGATCCACTGCATGGCTGTGCCCGCCACCAGACCCAGCAACGCACCGATCAGCGTCAGCGACAACAGCAGGGTTCCCATCAGTTGCCAGAGCGAGCGACGGGATGCCCCCAGGGTTTTGAGCAGCGCCACCATATTGGTCTGGCGCTCGGCAAAGTGGCGCACCGCAATCCCCATCGCCAACGCCCCCAGCAACACCCCGCTTAGCGAGGCGAGCCGGAAGAAACGTTCGGCATTGGCCAGCGAGCGGCCCACTTGGGATTCGCTGTCATCCGGTTTGATCCACTTCTGTCCGGCCTGCAATTGCGGCAGCAGCCATTGCTCGTACCGGGCCAGCGACTCTCTCGGCCCCTTGAACAGATAGCGCCACTGCTGGCGGCTGCCGGGAAGCAGGGCGCCGGTCGCCTCGATATCGGCACTGTGGATCAGCGCCCGCGGCGCCAACAGGAAGGGGCTGAAGCCCTGATCCGGCTCCTCGCCAAGCAGGCCTGCCACCTTGAGCACCGCATTGCCTACCTCCAGCTCATCCCCCGTTTTGGCCTTGAGCAGCTGCATCACCCGGGCGGAGAGCCAGATCTCGCCGGGAGCCGGGGCGCGGGCAGGTTCCAGAGTGAGCTTGCCGTAGAAGGGAAAACCGTCGGGCACTGCCCGAATGGAGGCGAGCTGCAACGCATCACCGTGAAACAGCATGCTGTTGAAGCTGACGGTGGTCTGCACCGCCAAGCCATCCTGTTTCGCTCGTTCCAGCCAACCATCCGGCAGAGCGGCGGCGGTGCGCAGCACCCGATCCGCCCCGATAAAGTCGCGGCCCGACGCCTTGAGTCCGGCATCGAGCCGATCCGCCACCAATGCCACACTCAAGACACACGCCACGCTAAGCGCCAGCGCCAGCACAAACCAGCGCAGCTCGCCGCTGAAACCTTCCCGGCGCAGCAGTCGCCATCCCAATCGCCACTGCATCATCCCTTGCATCTCCCGCCTGACCCGCAGCTCACCCCGTTACACCACATCATGGGCCACCTCGCGCTCCAGCCGACCCGCCGTCATGACCACTTGCCGCTGGCAGCGTTCGGCCAACTGATGGTCATGAGTCACTACCACTAGCGTGGTGCCGTGCTTGCGATTGAGTTCAAACAGCAGCTCGATCACTTTCTCGCCGGTCTTGCTGTCGAGGTTGCCGGTCGGCTCGTCCGCCAACAGCAGGCTGGGACGAGTCATAAAAGCGCGGGCGATGGCCACCCGCTGCTGCTCACCGCCGGAGAGCCGTGGCGGCAGATGGTGCAACCGCTCGCCAAGCCCGACCGCGGCCAGCAGCTCGCGAGCTCTTGGTTCGCAATCACGCTCGCCGCGCAGCTCGGCGGGCAGCATCACATTCTCCAGCGCCGTCATGGTCGGGAGCAGCAGGAACGACTGGAACACAAAGCCGAGCTGCTCGGCGCGCAATCGGGCCCGCCCCTCCTCATCCAGCTCGCCAAGGGATTTGCCGAGGATTTCGATGTCTCCCTGACTCGGCAGATCGAGCCCGGCCAGCAATCCCAGCAGGGTGGACTTGCCGGAACCGGAGGCACCGACCAGGGCCACCGTCTCGCCGCTATTGACTTGCAGATCGATCCCTTCAAGGATGGTGAGGCTTTCCTGGCCGAGGCGAACCGATTTGCCGAGGCCCTTGACGACAATAATGGGGGTTGAACTCATGCTCTGTATCCTTTGTTCCAATCCCTTGATGACAATCCATAGCGGGAGTTGAATTGATGGTGCGTATTCTGTTTGCCTTGTTCGTTGGCCTCGGCAGCCTGCTCTCGTCGGCTCAGGCCCAGACCCTGCTGGTGCTGGGAGACAGCCTGAGCGCCGGCTATCAAATGCAGGTTGAGCAGAGCTGGCCAGCCCTGCTCAACCAGAAATGGCAGGAGGAGGGGGGCAAACACACCCTGCTCAATGCCAGCATCAGCGGTGAAACGACCCAGGGGGCGCTGGCCCGTCTGCCCGCTCTGCTGAAGGAGCACAAACCGGACTGGCTGCTGATCGAACTGGGAGGCAACGACGGCCTGCGCGGCTTCGCACCGACCATTACCCGCCAGAATCTGGCCAGCATGATCGCGCTCGCCAAGGAGCAGCAGACCCGTGTGGTGTTGACCCAAATCCAGCTGCCCCGCAACTACGGTGCCCGCTATCTGCGCCAGTTCGAACAGATCTTTCCCGAGTTGGCCCAGGCTAACGATCTGCCCCTGCTGCCCTTCTTTATGGATGATATTGCGCTGCGCCCTGAACTTATGATGAACGATGGTATTCATCCCACCCCGGCGGCCCAGCCCCAAATCCGCGATAAAGTCGCCCGCTTTATGGAGCCGCTGCTCAGCCAATAAGCCCGCCGTCTATCACCAATATCCCATAACAAAATATCCCGCCAAAATCGGATGTTTTGAATGGTCGACGATCTCTGCTTGGCACCTTGATTCACCCAATCCATCGCCAATACCCAATAACAACACATCCCGCCGAAGCGGGATGTGTTGTTATTGATTTAGCATAACCGACAGGCAGTTTCTCAGCTTTCCAGCACCTGACGCAGCCGCTCCTGGGCCACGCCGACCAGCAAGTCGGGCTGGAATTTGGAGATAAAGCGGTCACACCCCACCTTCTTGACCATGGCTTCGTTGAAGTTGCCGCTCAGGGAGGTGTTGAGGGTGATAAAGAGATCAGACATGCGCGGATCGCTGCGCACCTCGTGGGTCAGGCGGTAGCCGTCCATCTCCGGCATTTCGGCATCGGTGATCATCAGCAGGATCTCGTCGGTCACCTTCTTGCCAGCATCGCACCACCCCTTGAGCAGGGTCAGCGCCTGCAAACCATCCTGACACTCGATCACCTCAAGCCCAAGCTGGCCCAGGGTCTCGCGCACCAGATTGCGGGCGGTGCTGGAGTCATCGACGATCAGCACTTTGCGGCCATGCATCTCGGGCAGGATCTCCCGATCCAGCACCTCTTCAGAGATCCGGATGTCATAGGTGATGATCTCCGCCAGCACCTTCTCCACATCGATGATCTCGACGATCTGATCCACTCCATCTTCGGGAATGCGGGTGATGGCGGTGAGGTAGTTGGCGCGCCCAGCAGAGCGCGGCGGTGGCAGGATATCCTTCCAGGTCATGTTGACGATGTTGGCCACCTGCCCCACCAGAAAGCCCTGAATGGTACGGTTGTACTCGGTGATGATGAGGTTGGATTCACTGTCGATGGGCATGGGGCGCATACCGATGGCGCTGCGCAGGTTGATCACCGGGATCGAGGTACCGCGGATATTGGCCACCCCGCTGATATTGTGATGGGAGCCCGGCATCTTGCTCAGATGGGGCAACTTGACCACTTCCCGAACCTTGAAGACGTTGATGGCGAACATCTGACGGGTGCCGAGACGAAACATCAACAACTCGAGGCGGTTTTCACCCACCAGTTGAGTTCGTTGATCAACGGAATCCAATATACTCGCCATACGCTGATATCCATCTGATTATTAATCGACTCTATTATAGAGGCTGCCCGCCAGGAAAGGCAGGCGCATTTTCAACCAGAGCGACCAACCAGACAAAAAAAGTGAGGCCGAAGCCTCACTTATCTCATTGATTTTAAAATCAATAGCTACAGACAGACTTCCAGCTGCCATCGGTTGCCTTGGGTTCGCTGCTGGTCCACCAGTTTGCTTGCCACACTACCTTGTTATGGGTGATGCGATCGCCGCCATTGGCATGGTCTCCCTGCGGCCAGCTCGGATAGGCCTTGTAGGCTGCCGGATTGACGTTCTGGCTGCTGCAGCTGGAGCCCGGATTCTCACCGCCACCCGAGCCCAGCACGGCCTCCGGCAGGGTCGGGAACTCGGCCTTGAGACCAATGGTCTGGCTGCCGCTGATGATGCGCATACCGCTCGGCACGCCAGCGGCGGGCAGGTAGTAGGTCATGGCGACTTCAATCTCGGCCCCCGGCGCCAGAGTCTGCCAACCCGGCAGGTTCATGGCGACCTTGTGGAAATCCTTCTCATTGGCAATGCCTTCCGAGTTGTCGTTGCCACCGCTCTCCACCACTTTCAGGCCCATGCCACTCTGATCCGTGATGGTGTCAGAGGTGGAGGTGGGCACCAGAAACTCGATGCGCGCGCCGCCCGGAATGGTCTGGGTCGACTTGTTGACCAGCTTGAGTTTCGGGTTGATCGGGTAGTTGGAGTCCCCTTCCTTGAAGCCGGAGAGGCTGACCTGGATGTCGAGCTGGGCGCTCGGCGCGGCCAGATCGTTTTGCTTGGTGTTGTACGGAGTTGCCTTGGCAAACTTCTCGTAAGCCAAGGTGGTCAGGGTGCTGCCCATGCCGTACTCGTTCTTGGCCGGATCGAAGGCGTAGTCACCCGCCATCTCCCAGAACATCACGCCACCCAGACCGCGCTTGATGATGTAGTCGAGCTTGTGGCCCATGGACTCTTCATCTTCGGTTGAGAGGAACACCTTCTTCTCTTCATTCCACAGCCAGGGCGCGTGAGCCTTGTCATCGTAGTAACGCACATACTTGCCCTGCATCACGTGAGCCGGATTGTTGGGATCCAGACCCCAGGCAGTGCCATAACTTGGCAATGTGGTGATGCCGAGGCTGGCCGCATGCTCCAGGTTCTTGGCATGCCACATGGGCACGGCGCCACCGCCGATCTCTTTGCCGTTCTTGTCGAGATCATGCCAGATGTTGTCGATGCCGACCGCCCCGTTGCCGCACGGAATGGTGCTGCCACCTGTGCCCGGCTGGCACTCGTTCTGGCTCGGCAGGGCTGCCTTGCCACCCAGCCCGTGACTGCCACCGCTCACCCCCTGCCAACCGCGGGTGTAATAGGGCACGCCAACGTTGATCTTGCCAGCCGCCAGCGCACCGCGGAAGTAGTGGGCAGACCAGGCCGCGTTGAGGTAACCGATACCGCCAAACTGGGTCTGGGTATAGACGCCCCAATGGGAGAGCTCGGGGTCGGCATTGTTGTCGAACAGGGCCGCGTTGTGACCGACAAAGTGGTTCCAGGCACCGTGGAAGTCATAGGTCATCAGGTTGACGTAGTCGAGGTACTGGGTGACCTGGAAGTTCTCCATCCCCCGCAGCAGATAGGCAGAAGCCGGTGAGGCGATGGTCAGCATATACTTGCGGCCATCTTCGTTACCGGCGTTGTCGAGCCGCGCCCGCAAGGTCTTCATCAGCACCTCGTAGTTGGCAAACAGCTTGGCCCGGCACTGGTTGGAGAGCGGGAAATCGTTGGGGTTGCCCGCATCCTTCATCGAGGTGGGGTATTCGTAGTCGATATCGACCCCGTCAAAACCGTACTGGCGGATAAAACTCACCGCCGAGTCAGCCAGGGTGTTGATACCGGCAGTATTGACCGAGCAGTCACCCTTGGTAGTAGCGGTGTAGAAGCCGCGGGTATCGGCCCAGCCCCCGACCGAGATCAGGGTCTTCACGTCCGGATACTGCTTCTTGTACTTCGACAGCAGGTTGAAGTGGCCCTTGTAGGCGAATTCAGGATCCATCTCGGCACCCGGCACGCCATCCCAGGTCATCTTGGTGGCTGCATCGTCCACCTTGATGGTGTGGCTCTGCTCATCCACCGCCGCGAAGGCATAGTTGATGTGGGTGATCTTGTTCCATGGAATATCGCTCACCAGATAGGCGGGCAGGCCGTTCTTGCCGGTGCGCCAGGAGGTGAAGTAGCCGATGACCCGGCGGGCATGATCATCCCCCATGCACTCGTAGCCATCCGGGCGATAGACCTGGCGAATGTCACAAGAGAGGTTGCCACCGGTGGGCGGCAGCGCGGCCTCCTCGACATTGACGGTCACCGCCGCCGACTCGCCGCTCAGATTGCTCTTGTCAGTGGCCACCAGCTTGAGGGCGGCACTGCCTTTGGCATCCGGCGTCCAGTTCACCTGCCAGGGGGCTGTGGTATCTTCGCCCACCTTCTTGCCGTCGACATAGAGCTCGACTTTGGCCACATCGTTGTTGGCATCGGTGACGTTACCGCTCACCGCCACACTGCGACCCAGCGTCACCTTGGCGCCATTGGCCGGGCTGCTAATGTTCGCCTTGGGCGCCTCTGGCGCGACCACGGCGGCGACGTTGAAGCTCGAATCCGCCTCGCTCAGCACCTTGCCATCTTTATCCAGCGCGCGAGCTTTGAGGGTATGGGCCCCCACTCCGGCGGCGCTCCAGCTGGCACTCCAGGGGGAGGCGCTCGCCGTGGCGACCAGCTTGCCGTCGACAAGATATTCCACCCGGGCCAAGGCCGTTACCGGGCCGCTCAGGCTCACCGCCAGCGCCACGCTGGTACCTTCGTTGAAGCTGGAACCGGCAGCCGGTGAGCTGATGGCTACGCCGAGTGCAGGAGGAGGCACATCGCCACCATAGGGCTTCCAGGCATCTGCCCAGACCACCCCTACCCCCGGCTCATAGTGATAGGGGGATGCCCCGCACCACCCTGAATAGGGAAATTCTTTGCATTCATAGAGGGCGCCGACGTTGCTGACGATATCGCCAGCCTTGTAGGCAGTACCGGATTTATAGGCGGGATAAGCGGCCTGAGCCCAGGCGGGCGCAGCCGCAAGGGCGACCAGCATGGCAAGCCTGCTGGGTCTGAAGAGCTGTTGCATATTGTTATCTTCCTTGTTTTGTCTTGGCTTGGTCACCAAGGCAAAGAACAATCGCAACCTGCATGATGGGCGCAGACAACTGGCAATGGACCTGCCACAAAAACAACCCCTCACCCAGGGAAACCCCGCTATCTGGATCCACGATCGAGACCGGAAGCATTGCGCCCCGACATCACTGCCGGTTTGCCCTTTACCTGGGTTCCGTGAGGAACGAACCCAGTATAGGAAGGCGACAAGATCCCCTCAATCTTTATTCTCAAAGAGAATTATCCCCTGCCACGAAAGCGTCATGATCACAGGGTTAAAATTGATTGAATTATCAAAAAAATCATATCGTTACTGGGATCATAAAAACGCTTTCCCACACCTTCCCAGATTCATTTAATGTGCGTTGGCTCACTGGTATGACATGCCAGAAATGTGACAATGCGCGCCCTTGGTCAACGAGCCAAGGCTATGGAATCACTGGCAAAAATAAAAAAGGAACACCTATGAAAGGTACTCGTACCCTGCTGTCGCTGGCCGTGGGGCTGGCACTTGCATCCTCAGGCGCCCATGCGGCATTTGTCTGCCCGTCCGATCCGGCTCAACTCACCCCCATCCCGACCATTCAGGGCACAGGCTCCGCCAGCGCGCTGGCCACCCAGACCGTGACCGACAAAAACGGTAACGTGACCGGCAAAATCAGCCCGGGCACCTTCAACGTTCGCGGTATCGTGACGACTCTGGGCCAAAGTCTGACCAAGGGTTTCTATCTGACCGACCCGGTGGGCGATGGCAACCCAGCCACCTCTGATGGCATCTTTGTCTATCTGAACGACAAGGACTTCGCGACCAAATATAAAGACATCAAACCGGGGGCTGAACTCTGCCTTGAAGCCAAGGTCGAGGAGTATTACGGCGGCACCCAGCTCAAACCCACCTTCGAATCCAGCAAAGCCCGCCTGCAAGTCACCGCACAAGGGCTGAATGTGCCGACCAACGTACTGCTGGTCAATGAAGGGGAGACGCTGGCGCAAGCGCTCAATCGCCACGAAGGGATGCGGGTACGTCTCGACAGCAGCAGTGACCTGCACCTGACCCGCAACTACGGCTTCGACTACAAGGTTTATCGCAACAACGTAGAGTTGACCCACAAAACCCCGCTGATCAAACCGACCCAACTTCATGTTGCCAACAGTGCGGACGCTGTCGCACTGGCCACCAAAAATGGCAGCAACCGTCTGGTGGTCGAGTCTGATTACAAAGCACCGGATGGCGTACTGCCCTGGTTCCCAAGCTGGGATGCCGATCAGGGATATCTGCGTATCGGCGATCAACTGACCGGGCTGGAGGGGGTGATCGTATACAACAAGGATGCCTTCCGTCTGGTGGTACCGAGCGATGTCACCCTGACTGCTGGCGCCCTGCTGCGCAGCCCTGAAGAGGATCGTCAAGACGCGCCGGCTCGCCTCGCTGGCAGCGATCTGCGGATCGGCAGCTTCAACGTACTCAACTACTTCACCAGCCACTCCAGCATTGGCGGCGCACTCAATATCCTGTGCAAGGATCAGGCGGATGCCGACAACGCCAAAGGTTGCAACCGGGGTGCCAAGAGCCAGCCCGAGTTCGAGAAGCAGCGCACCAAGATCGTCAATGCCATCACCGCAATGGATGCCGATCTGCTCGGCCTGATGGAGATGGAGAACAACGGCTTCGAGGATAACTCTGCCCTCCACAATCTGGTGACCCGCCTCAACGAACAGCAAAAGGATGCGAGCAAACACTACGCCTATGTGCGTCTGCCGGTCACTGCTCTTACCGATGGCAAGTTCTTCGGCGGTGACGCCATCATGGTGGCAATGATCTACCGTCCTGCCCTGCTCACCCCCAGCGGGGATGCCAGCGTCATCAAGCTGCCGGAGCAGCGCTACACCACAGGTGGTGTGGCCAAGACAGCCGGTCAGCGCGACTCGCTGGTTCAGACCTTCACCCTCGCCAAGAGCAAGGAGCCGCTGACACTGGTGGTCAACCACCTCAAATCCAAGGGGTCAGGCTGCTACGAAAATGGCGATGGCAAGACAGAACCGGCCGACCTGCAGGGCAAGTGCACCGAGTTCCGGGTCTCTGCCGCCAAGGTGCTGGGTGAAGCGGTCAGCAAACTGCCGGGCCAGGTGCTGCTGGTTGGCGACTTCAACTCCTACGCCAAGGAAGATCCGATCCGGGTGCTGACCGACTACAACCCGGCCACCAGCGAGCGGAAGATCGTATCGGCCTCCCACACCTTTATCGGTGAGCAGCCCTATGAACAGCTCGGTCGCGAAGTGACTCGCAGCTACGGCCTGATCGATCTCAACGTCAAATTCAACAAGGAGAAAGCCATCTCCTACAGCTACGACGGGGAGCTGGGCACCCTGGACTATGCCCTCGCCAACCCGGCGCTGGCCAGCAAGGTGGCAGGTGTCGCCGACTGGCACATCAACTCCTTCGAGAGCTCCCTGTTCGAATACGGCAGCCAGTACACCGGCACATTGCTCAAGTCTGACAACCCCTTCAGTGCCTCCGACCATGATCCCATCATCGTCGACCTGAGACTGGAGAGCGATGCCACCAAACCGGACACCTCCTCAGGCGGTGGTGCACTGGGACTCGGCCTGCTGGCCCTGTTACCGCTGGCCTGGCGACGTCGCCGTTAACCACAAGCGCATCTGAATAGTGCAAGCAAAGCCCGCGAGTCTCGCGGGCTTTTTCATTCAGGTCATTGGATTTACAAATGAAAGGCGCGGACGTATGGAGAAAATAAATGATGGAGAAAACAAAAAGGCCACCGCGATGCGGTGGCCTTTTGCTTCTTGTAACAAGAATTTGGTGGAGCTACGCGGGATCGAACCGCGGACCTCTTGCATGCCATGCAAGCGCTCTCCCAGCTGAGCTATAACCCCGATTTTTGTGAATGACCGGCAGTCACTCTGAATTTGGTGGAGCTACGCGGGATCGAACCGCGGACCTCTTGCATGCCATGCAAGCGCTCTCCCAGCTGAGCTATAACCCCAAATTCGGTACTGAATGAATGGTTCTGGCGGCCATTCATCCTAAATAATGGTGGAGCTACGCGGGATCGAACCGCGGACCTCTTGCATGCCATGCAAGCGCTCTCCCAGCTGAGCTATAACCCCACAAAGGTCGGCTTGGGTGATACACACCACATTGCCCTGGGTATTCACTACAACAATCAGGAACCTGGTGGAGCTACGCGGGATCGAACCGCGGACCTCTTGCATGCCATGCAAGCGCTCTCCCAGCTGAGCTATAACCCCTTTGATTCCAGATTGTTCGAGGAGAATTTGGTGGAGCTACGCGGGATCGAACCGCGGACCTCTTGCATGCCATGCAAGCGCTCTCCCAGCTGAGCTATAACCCCAACTCACCTCGGCGCTGACGAAGTTATCTCCGGCAACGGAGGCGCATGATAGGCATCACCCGCTTTGCTGTCAACCCTAAAATAACCGCGACTGATTCGTTTAGTCAAAATTGCAGCAGTTCGCTGTTTTTACCAGCAAGACGCGTGCTATCTCTCTGTTTTATGTCATAAATCGGCTCAAGCACCTATAAAGGAGAGGCCGTGCAGCGAGCCTCTTTCCCCGTGCAACGCCCCCGCTCTCAGGCCTCTTGTGCTGGCTGATCATCAGCTTCTCCCCCGTCACCTCGGGAAAGCCTTTCCATAAAGGGCATTGCATTTGAAAACCCTCTCCATGATTTTTGTAAATTTACAACACAGAAAGTTGATCTGGCTCACAAATGACCATAGGATCAAACCGTGACCCAGGTCACACACCATAACCATAAATGACAGAGCGATGAGGTAAACCATGTTTGAGAATCTGGCAGTCCTGTTCCACCTGCGCGGTGCAACCACCAAGAACGGCGTTGTAGAGAAAGATGCCTATGCCCCCTCCACCCGTGAATACTACTTCCGCTACGGCAAGTAATTGCTGAAAGCCTTTCACGGAAAATGTAATAAAAAAACAACACACATCATCACACAGCCCTTTCGAGGCGCTGTCCTGTCCGGGCCAGATGTTCCACGGCCAAACCTGAACTCCACCAAACAAGAATGGGGCCCGCAGGCCCCATCTTTTATTGCTCCGGATTGTCATTGCACTGGATAGTGCGCTGGCTAATCGGCAAGCCTTGTAACCCTGAAACGGCTCAGAGTTTGATCCAGGCATCGGCCCAAGCCGTACCCTTGCCCGGCTCATAGGCCCAGGCGGCACCTGCACACCAGCCGGTGTAGGGATGCGGTTTGCACTCGTAGCTGGCACCGCCATTGCTGACCCGCTCGCCCGCCTTGTAGGGAGTCCCCTCTTTATAGACCGGATAGTCAGGCGGCGTTACGCCCCCCTCCTCCCCTTTCACCAGCAGGCTATGGGTGGCGCTACGGCTCAAGCTCCCTTCATCGGTCACCGTCAGTTTGATGTCCAGCCTGGTATCGCTGGCCGGCTTGGGCAGGGTCAACTCCAGCGTTACCTGATCCAGTGCTGGGGCAGAGGCTCCAGCCGGGATAGTCCAGGCATAAGAGAGTGGCTTGCCTTCCGGATCGCTGGAGTGCTGGCCGGAGAGGGTCACCTTGCTGCCACCTTCGGCCTGCGCCGGGCCGGTGATATTGGCCACCGGCGGCAGGTTCGTGCCACCGCCGTTATCCTCGATCACCACCTCCGGATAGAAGTGCTGAACGCAGCGGCTGTAATCCCCTGCCTTGAAAGCGCTGAAGCGGGTCTGGTAGCCCACCAGCTTGCACGCGTAACTCTTGCCGCCGTTGGGGTTCTCTGCCACATAGCTCCAGTCCTGCTCCCAATAGATGGGCAAGGCACCGGCGCCCTTGTCGTCAAACACCTTCATGTTCTTGCAACCCAGCACCTCGTCGGATGGCACCGCCACTCCGAGGTAGTTGGCAAACTCGCGGTAGTAGTTGATGCGGTTCTGGGACTGGGCGTGCTCGACCGGGCCGCCGCACTCCACCCCACCGTTGATGATCTGGGTGGTGACCCCGAAGCCCGGCACCAGACCGTTCTGCTTGTCATGGTCATTCGGCTGCCAGGTGCCATCGATGACATGGAGCATGGAGGGCTTGGGCGGCTGCGGATAGGTATAGAAGAACACCGCACTGGCGAGGTTCAGCCAGGTGTCGGCCACCAGATCGGGGCGGTCGAGCAGGGTGCGCACCGTGCCGAACATCGCCTCGGAGAAGGGGCCGTAGTTGTAGTTGTAGGAGAGCTGCTTGGCACCGCGGCCAAAGTAGCTCTTGAACTCGCCATTGTCGAACGTACCGCACGGCCACTGCTGACCCTGCCACACATCGGGGCGGCACTCGGCGTTGTAACCACCGCGCATGGTCTCATTCCATCCCATCTCGCGCACGTAGACCAGCGCCTGACGCCACTCGGCTTCTGGGCGCCAGTTTTCATGGCCACCGGTCTCCTGGGCGAAGTGGGCGAACATGGTCGCCAGGGTCTTGCGGCAGATGGCATCGGCATCGCGGCCATCGCTGTAGTCGCCGCACAGGCCCGGGAACTTGGCCGCCGCCTGCAGCAGGCCGCGATAGGTGTACTCGGGGGCGCGTAGCGGGAAGAGGTAGTTGAACTGACCCTCGCTCAGCAGGCTTTCGACCCGCTTGACGTTGCCCGGGTTGTCGGCACGGCCCGGCTGCACCGCCTCGACCACCAGATTGTCTCGGGTAGCGATGGATGCTTTGACCGCTTCCATCGCCGGGAAGTCGGTCAGCGCCTTCTCTTTGGCATCCAGCTCGGCCTGGCTCATATAGACGGGGGTGGTGCTGCCATCCGGCGGGGTTGGCGTCGGCGGATTGGGCTTGTCATCACCGCCAGTGTCCGGCGGGGTCACTTCCCCTTCGCCAATCAGCTTCCACGGGGTATCCCACTCATTGGCGGCCGCCATGCCGGGAGTCTGACCCGGGTTGACCCACCACTTGGCCTCGAAAACCTGGCCGTTGTAATTGACCTGGCTGCCGCCCGGGTAGGATTTGTTGATGTCGTATGCCTCGGCCGCCCACAGGTGGCCGCTCAGCATCATGCCGGCAAGCAGAAGGGTGATGCGGTTTTTTTTCATTATTGTTGCTCTCTATGGTTTTGTGGCAAAAGGCGGAGCCCACCTGAACAGGCTCTGCCATCTTCATCATGGACTCAACCTAGGGGCAGCTTGCCGCCCCGACATCCAGCCAGACATCGTGCTTGCCCGGCTCGTTGCCTTGAGTCCACCACTTGGCCTTCCACTGACGGCCGTTGTGGTTGGTCAGCTCCCCGCCGTTGTAGGCAACGGTCGCGCTCCAGCCCAGCTCAACCTGACTCGCCAGCGCCCACTGATCGGCGGCGCGGCCCGGTTCATTGCCCTGAGTCCAGTACTTGGCACGCCATACCAGCTGGTTGTGGCTCACCTTGTCGCCACCGTTGTAGACCTTGCTGGCCTGCCATGCGGGAACATTCGCCGCTTCCGGATCTGTGGTGTTGCAAGAGCCGTCGACCACGGGCTCCAGCGTCAGCACGATGCGCCCTTCGCTCTGATGTACCCCGTCCGAGACGCTCACACTCAGCTCATGCTGCTCGCTGGTGGTGACAACCGGCGGTAACAGACGCAGGTTGGCACTGGTCTCGCCCTCCGCCTGCCAGCCCGCCGGGAAGTGCCAGCGGTAGCTGAGCGCATCCCCCTCGGGATCGTTCGCCTCGGCGGTGATGGTCAGCCACTCACCACCGATGCCGCCGAGCTGCGCCGGCACTGTCACCACCGGAGGCTGGTTTTCCACCACGCCCTGCTCCAGCGGCCGCCCGTTGACGGTAAAGGAGAGCACCTGCTGCGGTGGCAACAAGCTCTGCTGTACCAGTGTCTGGCCACGGCACTGGATAGTGGCGCGACCGGGCTCGCTGGCGGTAGGCAGGTTGATGTGGAACTTGTTCATGACGCTGCTCGCCGCTCTGTGATTGGCCAGCCTGAAGCGCTGCAGACCATCGCGGGTCTCCACCTGCAACTGGCAGTCATTGCCGGACAGGGTGTTGCTGTCATCCGGGTAGGTGAAGCCATAGGCGCCGTGCAGTGCCGGATAGATGTAGCTGCGCAGGGCTCCTTGCGGATCGTAATAGCCCACCAAAGTGGTCACCGGCACGCCGAACTGCTCGGGCTTGCGCGCAACCTTGGTATCGATGGGGGAGACCTCCACCCAGCTCTGGCCATCCGAGGTGAAGCTCTTCTTGAAGCCCCGGTTCACCACAATTTCCTTGCCGTTGATAAAGAGGCGACTGTTGTAACCGGCCCCGTGATCGATGGTCAGACTGCGCCCACGGTTGTCCGCAGAGGCAATCGGTACCCGGATATCACGGGTCCAGCGACCATCCCACATGGCGACCCTGACCAAGTCGTAATCCGCCAGCAGGGCACTCAGTCCTGCCTCGCTCAGGGCATCCATGGGGGCATCGACCTTCTCGATCCCCTCGATTGTGTGCTGATAGGACTCCATCCTGGCCGTCGCACTGTTCCACTTGCTAAAGCCGGTGGCCGAGTTGGCATCGAACACTGCCTTGCTCTCCAGGAAGCGCTGAATGATGGCGGCGGAATTGGGGGTATAGAGGGTGAAACGGTTGGCACCGGAGAGGGGGCGGCCGCCCGCCATCGCATCGTGGCCAAACTTGCGGCCATCGAACGGTGGCTGGCACTGGTCATCCAGACAGGCATCCTCATTGGTGCGGGTCGGCGAGAAGTTGGGGATGAAACGGTGTTTGTCACTGTCCCAGCCCCAGCTGGAGTTGAGCTGATCGGCACTGCGATGAACCGAGCCGCGGAAACCATCCACATAGTGGCCAAGGCCGAAGTTATGGCCCACTTCGTGGCTGAACTCGTTGCCCAGCGAATCATCCAGCGTGACGATGCCACCGCCACCGGAACCTCCGTGCACCTGAACCCCATTGGCATACTTGCCGCGACTGTTGTGCGCCGTAAGCTGGGCCGCAACAAAGGGATGGCTTCCCTCCCCTTCACCGGCACTGCTGTTGATGCCGTAGTTGGCATTGTCGATACCGTGGGAGATAAGCTCCTTGCCGATGCGCTGACGCATGGTGCCGCCATGCCAGCCCCCTTCGCTCGGGTCAAAATCAGTCAGCAATGTGCCGTTGGGCAGCATCACCTCAGGCAGGGAGAGCGGTGCATACTGACTGACAATCATCCGGCTGGCCGGAATGGTCTGGAAGTATTCGCGATGGGCTTCCTTGTCATTGGCAAAGGCAAAGCGATCCCGTGGTGTAGTGAGCATGCCGATGTCGATAGTGTGCAGCAGCAGCTCACCGGGGGCGCCGACCTTGATGTCACGCAGTTCACCACTGAGATTGCCCTGACGAACGGAGAGGTTCAGTCCGGGCTGGATCCACTCGGCAGGCAGCTCGCCGCTCCAGGTATCCGCTGCATAGGTGATGCGGTTGTTCTCCAGCTCCCCCTCGCGAAACCACTGCCCATTGGCAAACTTGAACTGCAGGGTCTGGCCACGGGAGACGGTCACCTGTCGCTCACCATAAAAGGCCGTCGAGTTATAACCGGCACTGGAGCGGATCCGCATCATCTTGCCCTCCAGCTCCGGGCTCACGGGCAGGTAGATATCCCGAACCCAGCGGCCGTCGGCAGTCTGGATCTCCACCAGCGCACGCCCGGTCAACCGATCCTTGAGGAAGGCGCCGCTCTTGTCGTTCAGTTTGGCCAAATCAGCACTGCTGCTGATGACGGCAGTGGTGCCGCTCTCCGGGACGAAGCTCACTCCCCCTTCGGGAACCCCCGCGAGGTGGTAGACCGTCTCTGGCAGCGCCGATGGCGGCGACAAGGTCAGGGTGCCCAGCAGCTTGCCGCTGCCGTCACGAGCCTCCACCGTCATGGGGGTCACCCCGTCGGCCTGGAGCGGTTTCACCAGCAGCAGGCTCTTGCGCAGGCTGGTCAGGATGGGTTGGCGATCCCCCTCTTTGGGATGGGACGGCAGGATCTGGCTCTGGGCAAACTGCACGCTGGCAGCCAGGCTACCCGCCAGATCGCTTTGCGGTGTCGTCTCATTGAATATCAGGGGCGAGGTGGCGGCAGACAGGGGGCCAGCCGCCAGGGTTGCCATGATGAGGGCAGCGATTCGGGTCACATTTGTGGTCATTGTCGGGTTCTCGTTCATATTGCTATCGGGAATGAGGGGCATGTCGCCATGCCCCGTCATCGGTGAGGAGGCCTCAGTTACAGCTTGCTGCCCCGATATCCAGCCAGACATCGTGCTTGCCCGGCTCATTGCCTTGAGTCCACCACTTGGCCTTCCACTGACGGCCATTGTGGTTGGTGAGATCCCCGCCGTTGTAGGCCACGGCTGCGTTCCAGCCCAGCTCAACCTGACTCAGCAGCGCCCACTGATCGGCAGCGCGGCTCGGCTCATTGCCCTGAGTCCAGTACTTGGCACGCCATACCAGCTGGTTGTGGCTCACCTTGTCACCGCCGTTGTAGACCTTGCTGGCCTGCCATGCGGGAACGTTGGCCGCTTCCGGGTCGGTGGTGTTGCAAGAGCCACCCTCACCGCCTTCGTTGATCGGGGTAACGGTGAGGCGGGTTGCCGCGTTGGCGTCGAGCGCACCGTCAGAGACGGTCACTGAGAGGTCATAACCTGTTTCGACATCCACCGCCGGGCCGGTGACCACCAGGGTGGAGCTATTCTGGCCGGTCGCCGTGATACCGGCAGGCACCCGCCATTGATAGATCAGCTCGTCGCCATTGGGGTCGGATGCCTTGGCAGTGATGCTCACTTGATTGCCCTCTTCCACCTTGACGCTGACGGGCAGGGTGACCACCGGAGGCAGGTTGGGTTGCGGCGCCTTGTTGGTCACCACCACCTGATCCCTGGCGGTCAGTTGATGGTCATCGGTCACCGTCAGCTCGAATACCAGATTGATGTCGGCGGACACCGCATCGAGTACAACACGGGCCTTGGCCTGAGTGGCATCTAGCAGGGCTGCCTGCGGGCCGGAGACCTGCTTCCAGCTATAGGTGAGGGTGCCATTTTCCGGGTCGTGGGAGGCGGAGCCGTTCAGCGTCACCTCGGTCGGACCGGTGACACTCAGATCGCTGCCCGCGTTGGCTACTGGCGGCTTGTTGGCTGGCGGAGTAACCCCTTCACCGTGACCGAGACCTTCATGCATGGCGTTAAGGATGTCGCCGTTGTCGGCATCGATCTCCCAGGAGAAGAGCCCGCCCAGCTTGTTGGCCAGCACGTATTGGCCTTTCGCCTTGACCGAGCGCTCGTCGTCATAGGTGATCAGCTCGCCGGTGGATGGCTTGAACAGGGTGGCCGCTTCGGCAGTCTCGTCGTAGTTGTACTCCCAGCCTGCGCCCATATGGCTGTTGACGATGTGACGATAGTCCAGCACGCCATCTTCCCAGGTGCCCTTGATCTTGCCGGTGGCGGTGCCGGTGAAGGGGTCATTGCCCTGATAACCGCTCACCCCTTTCCAGCCGCGACCGTAGGCGGCGGCACCGATCACCAGCTTCCCGGAGTCGACCCCCTGCGCTAGCAGTTGCTGCACCGCTGCATCAGTGTTGTAGCGCTTGTTGGCCGAGCCGTTGGTAGCCTGATAGAGGTTGGCCTGATGACCCAGGGAGGTATTGCTCCAGGCACCGTTGTAGTCGTAACTCATCACGAAGAGGTGGTCCATGTACTGCTGGGCAGCCTTGTAATCCACATCCTCAATCTTGTCGTAACCGGCACCGATGGCGGAGGTGAGCTGATAGGTGCGACCGGTCTCGGCCTCCAGCTCGTCGAGCATGGCGCGCAGATCCTTCATGATCAGCACATAGGTTTCACCATCTTTGGTCTTGTCCCCCAGATTGGGGTTGGCACCGTCGCCGCCCGGGAACTCATAGTCGATATCGACACCGTCGAAGAACTTCCAGGTCTGCAGGAACTCTTTGACCGAGGCGACGAACACGTCACGCTTGGCCTTGTCATGCATGAAGAAGAAGGGGTCGGAGAGGGTCCAGCCACCGACGGAGGGGAGGATCTTCAGGTCCGGATAAGCCTGCTTGAGGGCCATCAGGTTGCCGAAGTTGCCCTTGTAGGGCTCATCCCAGGCAACCAGTGACCCCTGCCCTTTTTGCAGCGCGGCCCAGGGATCGTGAATGGCGACCTGGAAATCCTTGCGCCCTGCACAGGCACGTTGCAGCGCCTGGAAGCTACCGGCAATCTCTTTGAGGCTGTCGTTGAGGCCATCACCGCCACAAATCGGGGTGAAGCCATAGAGGATATGGGTCAGGTTCTGGGCCGGCAGCTTGTCCACAGTGAAGTTGCGATCATAGACCCCCCACTCCACATAGTAGGTGCCGACCACCTTGCCGGATTTGTTGACGTAAGGCTTGTTGTGCTCCTGCAGAGCTGGCTTGAGCGGCGCAAGGTGGCTGCCGTCGGTGTCGGCGACCACGATCTCCTTGGCATCAGACAGGGTACAGCCATCGCCGTTGCATAGCGCGACCTGCATCTGATAGCGGCCCCCCTTGTGCACCTTGAAGGTGGCAGTGCCAGCGGCGGAAGAGGGACCGGACCAGACTTCCTTGCCATCCAGCAGCACCTTGGCACTCTGGCCGATATCGCCGTTCCAGAGATTCCAGGTGACGGTCACATCGGCGCCATCCTTCACCTTGACCAGCTCGTTATAAGCGGTCGCGGACTGGTTGACTTCGACGATGGCAAACTTGGTGGGGCCCCAACCGATAGCGGGTTTGCCGGGAGCTGCCGCATAAGCGGCGGAGGAGGCGAGCAGGGTACCGACCATCATGGCCAGCAGTGCGGGTTTTGGACTTAGCATATTGCTTTCCTTTTCGTTTCGTTATGGGAAAAACGAAAGGGCAACGCAACACGACAGGTGACACAAAAACGACCACCCCTTGGCAAAGGCAGCCTGCATACTACTGTGGTGGCCCCGCTATCCTAAGTCGTCTTGACCCTTAGACCGGAAGCTTTGCGTCCCGACTTTTCAATCGGTTTGCCCTTGTCACAACGTTATTTCTGGCGATAAATGATCGCAAAATAATCGCCGATTGACTGTAGGGAAATTCTGATAAGTAAGCAAATCGGACCATTGCCAGCCCACCGGTTTCCAACCCCGACAATTACCTACTTTCAAGAAATTAATGTTTAAAAAACAGCCGGATATGCAGACCTAATCACATCACCTCCAACCAGATACCTCACACCATTTTTTTGATCTACATCACACCAAATTGAGAAAAATCAATGAGTAAGAACAATATGCGACAAAAGACCCATCTGTATCGCAACTAATGAATTTATAATCGCCGCTTTGCATGGCCAGCAGGTGTCTTCATGCCCAGCGAACTGCCCTCACGCACCCGGTTATCCAGATACGACAAATTTGTTCGTTTGACGATTTATGCCTTGCCACTGGCCGGGATGATCTGGCTTATCAACAGCCTCAATGGCTGGCAAAGGGCGCCGCTTGCCAGCACCTTGCTAGTCCAGAGCTACCTTATCTGCACCTTCTGGCTCTATCGCCACTACCGCTACCATCTGCACCGCCAGTGGCAGCATCTGAGTGAGGCGCTCAAGATCAACGAAACCACCGCCGAACTGGCCCGCAACTCGGCGCAATACCAGACCGAAGAGGCCTTTCTGGAGGATCTGCTCAGACGAGCCGTAATGTTGATCCCGGGAGCCGAGATGGGCTGCCTGATCAAGCTGCTGCCGGGCACAGGCATGTTGAGATATGAAGCGGCCATCGGCATGGATCTGGTGAAACTGCGGCGGATCAATCTGCCGCTGGAGCACACCTTTCAGTACAAGCTGACTCAGGGGCGCTGCAACAAAACACTGCTGATCAACGACCTGTCGAAGATAAATGCCACCATGCCCCTGTCCGAACAGGACAGAGAGCTGCTGGTCAACTGCACCGACCTGCCCATCCAGGCCACGCTGGCGACCCCGATCCATATCGATGGTCAGCTCTACGGCATGATCAATATGGACAGCAGCAAACGTAATGCCTTTACCCGCTACGACAGCCACCTGATGGCGATCCTGGCGCGGGATATTCGCCACGCCATCACCATCTATCAGCAGTCCCGCCGCATCTATCAGCTGGCCAATACCGACCAGCTGACCGGGCTCGCCAATCGCCAGCAATTCGAACTCGCTCTGCAGGGGCAGCCGGAAGGCACCCTGCTGCTGATCGACATGGATAATCTCAAACAGCTCAATGACAGCAGTGGCCATTTGGCCGGTGATCAGGCCCTGCGCCTTATCGCTGCAGGGATACGCCAGCACTTTGGTCAGGGGGTGATTGCCGCCCGCTTCGGCGGGGATGAGTTTGTACTGCTCACTACTCTGACACCGACCGAGCTGCGACAGGCGATGGCTGGGCTGACGACCATGCTGGCCAGCGCCTCCCCCACTATCTCGTGCAGCATGGGGATAGCCCCCTATCGCGGCGACTTTGCCGCCGCGTTTGCCAGAGCCGATGCCGACATGTACCAACACAAGCGCTACCACAAAGAGCAACGTGCGGCACAGATGCCAGCTATCGGGGAGAGCATTAATCACTAGCCCGGAAGGGCTGCTTTGCAGGCACAAAAGAGAAGCTGGGTGGAGAAACCGATTGGCAGACCCGCCAGAATGTGGCGAAGCGGGGAGAAAAAACGGGGCATGACTGGCATGCCCCGCCACCATTCAATGCTTATTTACAGCTGGCGGCCCCCACATCCTGCCAGACGTCGTGTTTGCCGGGCTCATTGCCCTTGGTCCAGTACTGCGCCTTCCACTGACGGCCGTTATGGGTGGTGATCTCGCCACCGTTGTAGGCCACATTGGCATCCCAACCCAGTTGCACCTTACTCACCAGCAGCCACTGATCCGCGGTGCGGCTCGGCTCGTTGCCCTGGGTCCAGTACTTGGCCTGCCACACCAGCTGGTTGTGGCTCACCTTGTCGCCGCTGTTATAGGTGCTGGCCGCTTTCCAGACTGGCCAATTGGCCGCATCCGGATCGGTCGCCGTGCAACCACTACCGTTGCTGACCGGTTTAACCGTCAGACGGGTTGCCGCGCTGGCATCCAGCCCGCCGTCGGAGACGGTGACGCTCAGGTCATAGCCGGTGTCGCTGGTGACGTTCGGGCCAGTCACTACCAGGGTGGCGCTGTTCTGACCCGTTGCGGTGATGCCTGCCGGGACGCGCCACTGATAGGTCAACGGATCACCGTTCGGATCAGAGGCGGTCGCCTTGATGGTCACCTGCTTGCCCGCCTCCACAGAGGCCGTGGCAGGTACACTCACCACCGGCGCCAGATTGGCCTGCGGCGCCTTGTTGGTCACCACCACCTGATCCTTGGCACTCAACTGCTGGTCATCGGTCACCGTCAACTCGAACACCAGACTGATGTCGGCGGACACGGCATCCAGCACCACGCGGGCCTTGGCCTGAGTGGCATCGAGCAAGCCAACCTGCGGCCCGGAGATCTGCTTCCAGCTATAACTGAGAGCGCTATTTTCCGGATCGTGGGAGGCCGACCCATCCAGCGTCACCTCGGTCGGGCCGGTCACCTTGAGGTCACTGCCCGCGTTGGCCAGCGGCGGCTTGTTGGCTGGTGGAGTCGTCCCCTCGCCGTGGCCCAGCCCCTCGTGCATGGCGTTGAGGATGTCGCCGTTGTCGGCATCGATCTCCCAGGAGAAGAGGCCACCGAGCTTGTTGGCCAGCACATACTGCCCCTTGGCCTTGACCGAGCGCTCGTTGTCATAGGTGATGAGGTCGCCGGTCGCCGCCTTGAACAGATAGGGCGCCTCGGCCACCTCGTCGTAGCCCTTCTCCCAGCCAGCCCCCATCCGGTTGTTGACGATGTCGCGGTAATCTACCACCCCGTCCTCCCAGGTGCCTTTCACCTTGCCGGTCGCCTTGCCGGTGAAGGGGTTGTTGCCCTGATAACCGCTCACCCCGGTCCAGCCACGGCCATACATGGCGGCACCGACCACCAGCTTGCCCGGTTCAACCCCCTGCGCCAGCAGCTGATTCACCGCCTTGTCGGTGGTGTACTTGGTTGCGGGGTCCCAGCTCGCTGCATAGAGGTTGGTCTGGTGGCCCAGTTCGGTATTGCTCCATGCGCCGTTGTAGTCGTAGGTCATCATGAAGATGTGGTCCATGTAGGGCTGGGCCGCCTTGTAGTCCACATCCTGGATCTTGTCACCCCCCGCGCCAATGGCGGAAGTGAGCTCATACTGGCGACCGGTCTCGGCCTCCAGCTCGTCGAGCATGGCCCGCAGCTCCTTCATCAGGGCCACATAGGTGGCACCATCACTCGGGCTGCCCAGTTTCGGGTTGGCGCCCTGTCCGCCCGGGTACTCCCAGTCGATATCCACACCGTCGAAGAACTTCCAGGTCTGCAGGAACTCTTTCACCGAGCCGACAAACACATCGCGCTTGGTTTTGTCACCGAGGAAGTAGAAGGGGTCAGAGAGGGTCCAGCCGCCGACCGAGGGGAGGATCTTGAGGTTCGGATAGGCCTGCTTGAGCGCCATCAGGGCGCCAAAGTTGCCCTTGTAGGGCTCGTCATGGGCAGTGAGGTTGCCTTGCGGCATCTGGATGGCGGCCCAGGGATCGTGCATCGCCACCTTGAAGTCAGCCCGGCCGGCACACGCCCGTTGCAGCGCCTGGAAGCTCCCTTCGATCTCCTTGAGGCTGTCGTTGAGGCCATCCCCGCCGCAGATGGGGGTGAAACCATAGAGGATATGGGTCAGGTTCTGGGCCGGGATCTTGTCCACCGTAAACTTGCGGCCATAGACCCCCCACTCCACGTAGTAAGTACCGACCACCTTGCCGGACTTGTTGGCGTAGGGCTTGTTGTTCTCCTGCAGCGGCGCCTTGAGTGGCGCCAGATGGCTGCCATCGGTATCGGCAACCACGATCGCCTTGGCATCAGAGAGGGTACAACCATCGGCGTTGCACAGCGCCACCTGCATCTGGTAGCGCCCCCCTTTCTTCACCTTGAATTTGGCGCTGCCCGCCGCGGCCGAGGGGCCGGACCACACCTCCTGACCATTGAGCAGTACCTTGGCACTCTGGCCCAGATCGCCGCTCCAGAGGTTCCAGTTCACCTCCACATCGGCGGCATCCTTTACCTTGACCAGATTGTTGTAGGCAGTGGCCGCCTGATCGACTTCAACGATGGAAAACTTGGTGGGGCCCCATCCGATGGTGGGCTTGCCGGGCGCCGCAGCATAAGCGGACGAGGCGCAGCACAGACCGACCGCGAGGGCCAGCATGGTAGGCTTTGGACTTAGCATTATTTTATTTCCCTATTTCGTTATGTTGGCAACGAAAAGGGCTACGCCCTGACAGGTAACGCAGACGGCAGTGCGGCCTCTTGGCAAAGGTGCACAACAACCTGTGGTGGCCCCGCTATCTCAAGTACGGCTCATCCCTGGACCGGAAGCTTTGCGTCCCGACCTTGCGATCGGTTTGCCCTTCGGTTACTTCATTTGCGATGCAAAAAATCGCATCCCGACTATAGAGTGAGCCAATCCGGTCTGCCACTGTCGGCGTTCACCGACAGTGGCAGACCAATGTTGTAACTAGCGACCATTACGCAGGAAGATGAATAGATCTTCGCCAATAAATCTCTGTTTTCGGCATTGATCCATGACCAGGGTCCACAGGATCATTGCGCGGTTTTGTGAGCCGGTTCACGGCTAGCCGCCCCGGATGCGGCTAGCGCAGCAGCAGGCTGTTCATCAGGGCCCGCAGTTTGAGTGGTTTGACCGGCTTGCTGATGTAGCCATACCCCCGCTCGCGGATCTGCGCCTGCAGCTCGCTCTTGCGATCGGCACTGATGATGATGCCCCCCAGCTCGTCGCCACACACCCGTTGCAGGGCAGCGAGCGCCTCCAACCCGGTCTTGCCGTCGTCGAGGTGGTAGTCAGAGAGCACCAGTCTCGGCACAAACCCCTCTGCCACCAGCGCCTCGGCTTCGGCCAGATCGACGGCGCAGCGCACCTCGCAGCCCCAACGGCCGAGCAGGGTGCTCATGGCGGTCAGAATGTCCCGCTCGTTGTCGATACAGAGCACGGCTACCCCCTCCAGCTGGCTGTCACGCACCACCGGCGCCGCCAGCTGATGGGCCGTGACCGGCCGGGTCGCCAGATTGAGGGTCACCGCAAAGACCGATCCCTTGCCCGGCCAGCTCTGCAATGTGAGCTGATGACCGAGCACCTGCGAGATGCCGCGGGCGATGGCAAGCCCCAGACCCAGCCCCTGCTCCTTGGCGGTGCGGGAGTGATCGAGGCGGGAGAACTCGTCAAAAATAGCCTCCTGCTTGTCCTGCGGGATGCCGGGGCCGTTGTCCCATACCTCGATGCGGATCTTATCCCCCATCCGGCGACAACCGAGCAGCACCCGGCCACCCGGGTTGTAGCGAAACGCATTGGTGAGGAAGTTCTGCAGCACCCGGCGCAGCAGCCGCACATCGCTGTGTACCGCGTGCTTGCTCTCCACCACCGAGAAGTGGATCCCCCCCGCCTGTGCCAGTACGCCAAACTCCGCCTTGAGGTTGTCGAGCAGATCGCGCAGGGCAAAGTCGAGCTTCTTGGCCTTGAACTTGCCCGCTTCGAGCCGCGAGATATCGAGCAGATCGGTGATGAGATCCTCGGTCGCCCCCAGCGCATCATCGATATGGCGGGCGATGCGGGCCTGCTCGCCAGCATCGGGCAACATCTCCAGCAGGGAGGAGGTAAACAGCTTGGCGGCATTGAGGGGCTGGGTCAGATCGTGGCTGACCGCCGCCAGAAAACGGCTCTTGGATTGATTGGCCCGCTCCACCTGCTGGTTCACCAACAGCAGCTGGCGGTTGAGTTCGGAGAGCTCACGGGTGCGCTCGGCCACCCGCGCCTCCAGATGTTCGTTCGCTTCGCGCAGCACCCGCTCGGCGTCGCGAAACGGCGTGATGTCGGTAAAGGTCATGACGAAACCACCGGCTGGCATGGGGTTGCCCTGCATCTCGATCACCCGCCCGTCCGGGCGCTCCCGCGCCGAGATATGGGCGCTGCCGCGCTTCATAAAGGCGACCCGCCGCGCCACGTGATCCTCGATATCGCCGGGGCCACAGAGCCCCTGCTGGGCGTTATAGCGGATGATCTCTTCAATGGGGCGCCCTGCCTGAATAAGCCCGGGCGGATAGTGGAACAGCTCGATGTAACGGCGGTTCCAGGCCACCAGCCGAAGCTCCCTGTCCACCACCGAGATCCCCTGTCCGATATGCTCGATCGCCCCCTGCAGCAGGCCGCGGTTGAAGCGAAACACGTCGGAGGCCTCATCGACTATGGTGGCGATCTCCTCGAGCTGCATATTGCGCCCCTGCAGGGCCGAGGCGAGCACCAGCCGGGCCGACGAAGTGCCAAATACCCCCGCCAGCAGCCGCTCGGTGTGGGCAATCAGCTCGGCCGAAGCCTGCATCTGGGGCGCCAGGGTGCCGCCCCGCTCACCGGCGAAACGACCAAAGGCGCGTTTGACCCGGCTTGAACCGACAAAGCGGGCCGCCAGCATCTCCAGCTCCTTGACCGAGACCCGCGCCTGATAGAGGGCAGCGGTATCGCGGCTCGGCTTGCCGACAAAGTTGGCCGCCTGCAGCCGCTCGCTCACCGCAGGGCGCGACAACAAGGAACCGGCCACATAACCTAGCAAGTTGAAGAGCAGGCTCAGGAAGATGCACCAGGCTCCGAGACTCAGCTCGCGAAACGCAGGCCAGTCCGGCGGCGCCAGCAGTTCGGCCAGCGGTGAACCGGCCAGCAAGCCACTCTCCACCAGCAGGGTAACGAACCAGAGGCTCACTCCGAGGCTCAACCCAAGATAAACCCCCTTGCGATTGCCATGACGCCAGTAGAGGCCGAGCAGCAGGGCCGGCGCAAACTGGGCCACCGCGCCAAAGGAGAGATAGCCGATGCGCGACAAGCTGGTGAGATCCCCGAGCCACAGATAGAGCCCCCAGGCCGCCAGCAAGATCAGCAGGATGGCGCCACGGCGCACCTGCAACAGCAGCCGCACCAGCCGCTCGTCGCGCCCCTGCCGCCAGAAGCGGCGCAGCAGCACCGGCAGTACCAGATCGTTGCTCACCATGATCGCCAGTGCGATGGTGCAGACGATTACCATGCCGGTGGCCGCCGAGGTGCCGCCGAGAAACGCCAGCATCGCCATGCCATCGAACCCGAGGGCCATCGGCAGACTGATCACATAGGTGTCGGAGGCCATGTCGGCCCCGACCCACTGCTTGCCCGCCAGTGCCAGCGGCCAGATAAAGAGCCCCATCACGAACAGGTAGAGCGGGAAGATCCAGCGCGCCCAGTGCAGATCCTGCCCCTGATTGTTCTCCACCACAGTCACATGAAACTGGCGCGGCAGGCAGATGACGGCGCACATCGCCAGCACCGTATAGATGGCAAGCTCCAGCAGGTTGCCGGGGCTCACTGCCACCACCTGTGCAAAGAAGTCGCGGGTCACCTGCTCGTGAGCCTCGCCGGGTTTGCTCAGGATCAGCCAGAGGGCGAAGCCCCCCACCGCGATAAAGGCCAGCAATTTGACCACCGACTCGAAAGCAATGGCCACCACCATCCCCCTGTGGTGCTCGGTGGCATCGAGATGGCGGGTGCCGAACAGGATGCTGAACAGCGCCAGCAGCAGAGTAACCCCGAGCGCCAACTCGCTGGTGTTGCTGGTCGGGCTGATGCCGCCGCTGTTGACCATCAGCAGATCCAGCCCGGTGACGATGGCTTTGAGCTGCAATACCAGATAGGGGAGGATCCCCATGATGGCGATGAGGGCGATCACCATGGCGAGCCGCTGGGATTTGCCGTAACGGGCGGCGATAAAGTCGGCGATGGAGGTGATGTGCTCGCGCTTGGCCACCAGAATAAGGCGCGCCAGCAGCCGCCAGCCAAACAGAAAGACCAGCATGGGGCCAAGGTAGATGGGCACCGGCGACCAGGGGGATTCACTCGCCTGCCCCACGGTGCCGAAGAAGGTCCAGGAGGTGCAGTAGACAGCCAGCGACAGGCTGTAGAGCAGCGGTTGCCCCTTGAGACGGTGCCGTTTGTGCTTGTCTGCCACGAAGGCGATCAGAAACAGCAGCCCCAGATAGGTGAGCGACAATCCGATCAGCAGCCATCCCTGGTGCATAGATAACTCCTTGTCCATGTTGAGTTTTTGTATACAGCCTCGCCAGTCTAGAGAGGCAGCAGCCAAAAGTCATCCCCTTCGGACAGATTGAAATTATCGTTTTTCAATAAGTTTTATCTTGACTGCATATCGTAAAACAATAAACATTACCGGTGTGAATATTGATAAACGATAAACTTTACCTTTCAGATAAAACCATCACAGTGAGGAATGAGATGATCTCCAACAAACTCGAACGCTCGAGCATGCTGATCGAATGGCTGCTACTGCTGGCACTGCTGGCGACCCCTTTGATCACCTTGCTGGAGGTGTGGACCCCCTTCGGTGGTGCCGATTTTCTGCAGGAAAAGCTCAACACCATCTTGAGCCGCCCCGGCATCAATCCTGCCGACTATCCCCTTCACTTCTCCACCCGGCTGCTCGGCACCCTGGTACAGCTGTTGCCGGATCTGGTCTTTATGATGATGCTCTGGCAACTGCGCCAGCTGTTTCGTGGCTACCGCGCCGGTCTGCTCTTCACCTTCGAGCAGATCCGCCGCTATCGGCAGATCGGACTGCTGCTCTGTACAACCTTCCTGGTCGAATTGATCCTGACCCCCTTGCTGGATACGGTGCTCACCATGAGAGGCCCGGAAGTACTCGGTACCATAGCGCTGAGTACCTCAGATTTCCGGGTACTGCTGGCGGGACTGATCGTACTGGCGCTGGCGCTGGTCATGCGCGAGGCCAAACTGCTGGCCGATGAACAGCAACTGACGGTGTGAGGAACGTATGCCCATTATCATCCGCCTCGATGCCCTGCTGGCCGAGCGCAAAATGACCGCCCGCGAGCTGGCCCAGCGCATCGACATCACCGAGGCCAACCTCTCGATCCTCAAAAATGGCCACGCCAAGGCGGTGCGCTTCTCCACTCTGGAGGCCATCTGCCGTGAACTCAATTGCCAGCCCGGCGATCTGCTGGGCTACGAGCAGGAGCGCTAACCCTCTTATGAGTCGTCATATCAACCTGTTTGCCCTGTGGCTGCTGCCGCTGTGGGCCTGCGCTGGCAATGACGCGAACGGCCCCCGCTACCTTATCGAGCAGGGCGCCAGCGCCAATGTGCTGCAAGTGCGCCTCACCATGCAGGGCAAGCCCCCTTTTACCCTGCTCCCCGCCCGTCAGTTGCCGGGTAGTGCCACGCCGGTTTCCCCCGCACTGGTCTGCCTTGCAAACAACCAGCCGGTTGCCCTCAACCAGCCCTTCTCCTGCAAGGAGATCGGCTGGCAGATCACGCTCACACCGGCTCCGGCAGAGGGTGCTGATGCCTCGGCCCAACAGTCGCTTCTGTTCGCACCCAATCAGTGGCTATTGACCGAGTGGGGTAACTTTGTGCGCCAGATGGGGAGTCGCCAAGGAAAGGTTTGTCTGCCGGATGGCAGCTGCCAACCACTGCCGGATGTCAACCAGCCGCCGCTGATCCTGCCGTTTGGTCTGGACACTGTGCCCGTTACCAAGCCGGATCCGCGGCTGGTGCTGAGCCATGACGAGACCGCCAACCAGTTCGATCTGCCGGCCTTGCAGCAGCAACTGAATGAGATCATCGACTATCTGGCCTTCCAGCTCGATGTGGATCCGCCCACTCACCCGTGGCAACTGGTGTGGCTGGGGCGGGATGTGGCGACCCGCTCCCTTGGCGGCGCAGCCGGAGATCAGGTGTTTGTCGCCAACTACCCCACCGAGGCTGGCAAGCCGACGCCACAGGCCCCCTTGCGCCTGCTGCGCACCTCGGCCCACGAGGCGGTGCATATCCTCAGCGCTCGCCACTCTGCTCCACAACCCACCTGGGTCAACGAGAGCCTCGCCGAATACCTTGCCATCAAAGCGCTGCGCCGCTTTCGGCTGCATCAGGTCTCGGCGCTCAACGAACTGGCCGAGCGAGGCAAACAACTGCCTCATAGCGAGAGCGGCCTCTATCGGGCTGCCCGCGAAGTGATGGCTGGCGATCGCTCCTACTACCCGCTCTTTTACGTCAAGGGGAGCGCCTTCTGGGAGGCACTGGAGCGGGAGCTGCAACACAATGACGCCACTCTGGCCCGACTGCTGCCCCAACTGGGCTGGCTACCGGATGGCCGCTTTGATGCCGCCTCCAATGAACTGCTTGCCGGCACCATCGGCTCGGATACCTGGCGCCGCCTCAGCCGCCACTATCTTGGCGAGCAGCAGTAACGCAGCAAACCGCAGCAACGAAAAAGGGAGAGCCATGGCTCTCCCTTTTTCCAGATGATGATTCAGATAGAGCTGTATCAGGCCGTAGCACCCTCCTGCGCAGAGGGGGCAAAGGGTCGCAACCGCAGGAAGAAAACCGGCAAGACCACCAACACCATCAGGAAGAAGATGCCGCCGCCCAGTGGCTCGAACAGCACGCCACAGAGTGCCATCAGAGCCGCCACCGTCATGCCAAGACCCAGCGCTGCGTAAAGGGACTGGGTCGGGATCAACTGCTCGGCCGGTAGCTGGCGGGTCATGAAGCGCACCGCCCCCAGATGGCTCATGCCAAAGGTGACCGAGTGGAGCAGTTGCCCCAGCACCAGTACCCACAACTCGGTCGAGGCACCCAGCAATACCCAGCGCACCACGCAACCGATGGCACCGGCGATAAAGAGGCTCTGGGCGCCAAAGCGCTGCAAGAACCGCTTGTCAGCGGCGAACATGCAGATCTCCGCTACCACCCCGAGCGCCCAGAGATAGCCGATGATGGTGCCGCTATACCCTTGCGCCTTCCAGTAGATGGCGCTGAAACCGTAATAGGCGGCGTGGCTCCCCTGCAGCAAAGCGGTCAGCAGCAAGAAACGACGTACCGGTGCGCTGCGCAGGGTTGCCAACAAAGAGGCCTTGGCCCGCTCGCCCTGACTATCCTGTGGCGCCGGATAGAGCGGCAGCCAGCTGAGCAGCAGCATCAGCACCAGCCCCGCCACCATGGTGTGCAAAATCCAGTCACTACCGAAGTTGCCCACCAGCGCCCCCACCAGGGTAGAAGCGACGATAAAGGCAAAGGAGCCGCACAGCCGCACCTTGCCGTAATCGAGGTGCGCCTGCACCACCATTCGGGTCGCCAGCGCCTCTCCCACCGGCATCAGGGTCGGATAGATAAAGTTCGCCAGCAGGGTCAAGCCCACCAGCCACCAGAGGTTATGACTGAGATAGAAGCCGAGAAAGGCCAGCAGACTGAGCAGGGAGAGCAAGCGGGTAACCGGCAGCAGATGGCCCGCCCCCTTGATCTGCCCCATCACCATCAGGTTGCCGGCAAAGCGGATCGCCATCCCCGCCCCCAGCAGGAGACCAATCATCTCGGCGCTGACGCCCACCCCCTCCAGCCAGAGCGACCAGAACGGCAAGTAAGCGCCGTAGACAAAATAGAAGGCGCCGAAAAAGAGCGCTAACCAGGAAAACGCGGGCATAGATCCTCTGCAACCGGATGACGGGAGCAGAATGATAACCCATCCTCCCCCGCAGATCCCGATGGAAACCCCGCGAAGAAAACGAAAAAACTTCAATAAAATTGAACTATTACCGAAGAGGTGGGGTCTACTTGGTAACACCTCCTCCTGGTTAGTGTTGCAATCCTTCCACCCGCCCATGGCGGGTTTCTTTTTTGTCCCCTAATCACTTTTTTCATTACCTGGATCTGCAGAACGTATTCAAACTTAAATCCATCTTCTCAACAAGAGATCATCTGGATACAGCACATCTTCGAGCTATCCTGCACCAAAACTATTTGTAGCGATAAAAACACCGGCGTTAAGCCGGTGTCAGGTGATAACTATATCTGTACATATAAAAAAATAAAAGAAGCTGCTTTTGAACTAAGTTTCCATAATGAAGAAAGAAGAGTCTCTACCAGAGACTCTTCTTTAACTTACTGTAAAAATTAACAACTCACTGTAACTTTCAAATAATGAAATGCATTTTAATTAACAAGATTCATCGCAAATAATCAACTGAAATCTGTCCAAGATTGCTATAAAAATCTTCGTTAGAAAGACTCAACTTGGATTTTTTTACTAGCACGCCATTTCGATCAATTTCAATCACATTGGTTGTTGAACTACTAATTTTATAAAGATCTTGATAGCCATCTATTTTTTTTGCGACGTTGTATTGTTCTTCTTCATTGTATGACACATTATCCAATTTCATGAAAATAGCTGAAAACGAATCATAGTCTATTTTGGCTTCACTATGTAAAGCCCAAAATATTTTTTCACCACCCCTTTTAAAAACATTGCACTCAACTCTCTTTATTGCAGAGGCAAGATACTCTGTGCATACAGAGAATTTATTCTCACCATAAATTAAAGTTGAGAATGTTGTACCTCCTTGTGGTGCTACATCTTTAATAACAAGACGTTGGCCACTCAATGTTACAACAACGTTTGGTGGTGACAATACAACATTTAACTTAGCATTTGCCTTGTCATGTAAAAACTTAATTCGTTTTTCATACATTGAAATCAAGCAGTTGTTATCGGTGCATTTTTTCCTTTCACGCAACCAGGTCCTTTGTTCATCCTTTATTGAAGATGCCGAGCTAGGGTAGGTCTTCAGCACATATTTATATTGAGTGGACAGAGAGCTATCTAATTCTGACAAAACCTTATCAGAGCATATCATGTTCTCAATTGATGACTCTGCTTTTCCACAATCAAAACTAGGTGAGGCAAACACTGAGAGCGAGACCACAAATACACATAAATATAACATAATCCGTGAATAAAACATCTGTTCACCTTGAAATTAAAATACATGAGGATATATTCTTAGCATAATCCGCTATATCTTGCGCCCTATCTAACCCATTTATTATTTTGCGAGCATTATAATAGTCCGCTTTACTAGCTGAAAAATAGTGGTCTAGCTTTCTGCCGGTAAAAATTCCGTTTTCCATGCCCCAGCACATAATTTTACCTGCAATAACTTGGTCTTTGGCCAACTCTGGAGCATTCAGCAAATCAACACCTAAATAGTTACCAGCTTTATCGTAATTTGAACGACCTGTTAACTGAACAAAACCACGGCCATGATATTTGACACCATCGCCAGGCTGAAGATTGCCAAGCGCGATTGCTACTTTTTTTCTATCTTCATTTTTAGCAAGAAAATAATCATACATACCTTCAAAGTAATTCCTCCCCCCAATCTCTGATATTGGAGCAAAAGTATCACCAGTTTCTAACTTTGCAGTGGCCAACATATATGCAACTTTTTGTTCGTTACAAGAGCCTACATCATCAGAATAATACTGTTCGATTGCATCAAACATCAATGATATATTTTTTCTTTGGCTCTCGCTTAGAGGGTAAAAATCTTTATATTTTTCAAAAAAATACAGGCGATTAATATTAAAGCCATTCTGATTTCTAACCAATAATATCATCCCAGCCGGATGAATAAACCAAGGTTTGGTATCACCCAATATCTTACTGGCGTCTTCCATCCATGCCATATTATTGTGTACCTGCATGGCATATTCATAGAGCTTTGGCTGCTTAGCCAACTCCTGTTTTAAGCGCGGCCACTCCTGGCCTGGCTTTACCCATTCGCTTTTGTGCTTGATAAACAACATCCGCAACTTGCCCGCCAACTCCTCATCGGCCAGCGCGGCCTTGATTTCATTGCCGCTCAGGGTGCCATCGTTGTCTCCGTCTGTCACCAGCTTGTCATAGAGGGTACTAAAAAATTTGCTCGCCTCTTTCTGGTGCGGCTCTTCACTCTCGGTATCAGCCTTGTCCAAAAATCCATCGTCATCGCTGCTGCCATCGACCAGCTTGACGCCCAGCTTGTGCCAGTCGTGCTGACTGATGACTTCGACATCACCGCCCTTCAATACGAACTCGCCAGGCAACTCCCCGTCCGCAGCAGTCCGCTCACGCACTTTCACAAAATTGTTGGCACCATGAGTGACAATATCAGACTCTTTCACCGCCAACGGTAAGACCAGCGGCCCAAAATTGGCAACCTCGTGAAAACCATGCTGGCTATCGCTGGTGAGACGATAGGTAGTGACCTCTTTCTTTACCAGCAGGTAGCCTTGGCCACCGGTTACTCGCGCCTTGTTATTGATGCAATCTTCAAGCGCCTGTTTGTCGCTCTCTGCCACAAACACCTCAAAGTGCACGGCTTTGCTATCTGCGTCTTTCTCGAAACCGCTGGCACCGGCAGTGACTAGCTCATGCTCACCCCAATGACCGATGATCTCTCCGGCCTGCACCGGTATCGGATTTGCGCTGCGGTCAACGACCGCATCGTCTTTGAATTCGACAGGGATACTCGGTTCTGCGGTCAGTCCGGCCCCCATCTTGCTTTTTGCCAGCCAGCCAACGGCACCTTTGCTGGCATTGGTCATCACCTGATTGGCACTGTCTTTGACAGTGCCGCTGCCCACCTTGAAAACCTGTACTTTACGAAACTCAGTCGTGCCGCCATTGAGGTTCACCATCTGTGGTGGCTCAGTGGATACCACCACCTCACTGCCAGCAGGCAACCCCATGCTACCCACTGTGGTGTCAGCAGTTTTACGTAGCCATGTATTACCAGGGACCTTATGGCGAGCCGGTTTGCCTTCTGGTGGTGTCATCCACGTCGGCTTTTGTGGAAATTCCTGATGCAATTGGCTTGCCGCAATATGGAACAGGCTGTCAGGGTCATCAACGTAGTGCACCAAATAGTAATCGTGGGGCTCATCGTTGTGGTTAAACAGGTTCTTCACTTCCTGGCCGACCAACTTCACTTCGGCCCCCCTTTTCGCATAGACAGGTTTATCGCCAGACAGCCGACGTGTCAGCTTGGGAGGATGTCCCTCGACCACCGGTTCATAGGTGGACACACCTGTCCCCTTGACCATTACTCGCGCAGCCTCGGAACTGTTGTAGCTGTTCTCACAGGCGATGTGCATGTAGAGGCTGTAGAAAGTCAGACGATTCTTGTTCTGCTCACCGGCTTCGTAGCGATGACGTACCAGACAAAACGAAGGGGATGTATACAAGTCAATCTTTCCCTCTGGCTTGCCCTCTTCGGTGCTACGGGTCGCCTTGGCTGGTTTGGTCGCCAGTCGGTAGGCCACGATCTCCCCGTCAGCAATCGCGCGCACAGCGCCGCTCGGGTGCCAGCCTCCGCTTTGACTGAAGTGGATACCACCGTGCCAAATGCGGTTGCGGCCTATCGGGAAGGTACCGCTCTTGAGACCATTGATCTTCTTGATAAATTCATCGAGGGATGCAATCTCGCTAGAGCCTTTTTCACCCGCCAGTTGCATGGGATAGACGATTTTCATCTTTGTCATTCAATCCTAAGTTATTCGTCGAACATCAAGCAGAGGGCTGATAATCGCTATCGGGCTCCAGCGCCTTGAGCAACGCCTCCATAGCCTTCTCGGTGGCAATCGCCTTGACCAGTTCAACCAGTTCCGGTGCTTTGACCACCTCGACCCCTTTGGGAGTAACAGGAGCCTGACCCGCCCAGCCAGAGCCTGCTCCCGGGCTGCCGCCGGCATTGAGTTTGATGGCGGGGCCCACCAGCTTGATGCCGCTCGGGTCAACTTTCACAAAGCTGCCCCCCCCCTTGAGGGTGATCTCGGAGCCCGCCTCTAGCACCAGCTTGTCACCCACCTTGATATGCACCTCTTCACCCGCTTCCACCAACAGGGATTGACCCAGTTTCTGGTGCAGGGAGGTATCCACCGTCAGCGAATAGTCCGCCTTGATGTGATCCCGTTTCTCGCCTTCAACTGTCAGGTGGTCATTACCGAGGCTGGGCAGAGCGCCATCCTTGCCCGGCACTTTTCTGATGCGAGTGACTCGCTCGTTATCGATGTCGATGTGTTGGTCGTGCTTGATGTGCCATGCCGTATCATTTTCGATAAGTACGTTCAGGTCTTTCTGACCGTGGATGTAAATCTCTTCCTGTCCCGCCTGGTCTTCAAAACGCAGCTCGTTAAAGCCCTCGCCCTTGTGGGTTTCGGTGCGCAGCACGGTGCGAGTCTTGTTGGCTGGCAGCTCATACGGCGGCCGGTTGGTGGCGTGGTAGGTACGACCGGTCACGATAGGCTGGTCGGGGTCCCCCTCCAGAAATGAGACGATGACCTCGTGGCCGATGCGCGGGATGGCCATCATGCCATATTGGCCACCGGCCCAACCCTGGCTCACCCGCACCCAGCAGGAGCTCTGGTCGTTAGAGCTGCCGTAGCGGTCCCACGGGAACTGCAGCTTCACCCGACCGTGTTCGTCGCAGTAAATCTCCTCCCCATCGGGCCCCACCACCATGGCGATTTGCGGACCATCCACCATCGGCTTGCAAGGTGCCTCGGGGCTGCCGATGCGGGCGCGCCAGGTGGTACTGGCTTTGACCACGCCAAATTCGTTGTGGTAGACGGTCGGGCCGCTGCCCCCCTCTTCTTCCAGGGCTTGCGGCTGCTCACCGGTGTGACGGATATGAACGATTTGCCAGTCGGTGTTGAGGCTGCCGTTAGGATGCTCGGTCAGTGAAAAGTGCTGACCCGGCAAGAGCGCCGCGCTGTTGGACTTGCCACTGCCCGCCACCGCGTCATTGCGCAGCGCATCGAGCCGATGTTGGGCAAAGGCCTTGCCGCTCGGGTCCAGCTTGTAGCGACCCGGATAGTCAAAATGCTGGTAGGTATCCCGTTGGTGCTCGAGCTCTGCACCCTGCTTTTTGTGGGAGAGGCCATAAGCCGGCGTCTTGAAACTGTAGTCTTTCAGCTCTACATCCGAGGGGCGCACCGCCTCGCGGTAGTGGAACTGGCGCACGTAAGGCCCCTGTTCCAGCGAGCGGTTGCCGAGGTTGAAGAAAAGCTCGGGGCCGGCAGTCAGTGCTGCCGCGTCGTCGGCAAACACAATGCGGTGCTTGCCTGCTTCAAACTCGTGGAAGTAGAACAAGCCCTCTTCAGCAGCGAGGCGGTTCACGAAATCGAGGTCGGTCTCCCGATACTGCACGCAGTATTCGCGCTGGGCGTGCTCATTCTTGAGCGCAAAGGCGTAATCGGTGATGCCATGCTCTTGCAGCAAAATAGAGAGGATTTCATCGGGCTTTTGCGCCTGAAAAATGCGGGAGTTCTGGCGCAGGCCCAGTCGCCACAGGGCCGGTTTGACTTGCAGGCTGTAACGGGTACGGCGAAAGCCGCTGTCCCCTTGGGCAAACTCGCTCACAACCCCGCAGACACGGCGTTGCAGCTCGCCGTTGTACCACACCATCAGCTCGCATGGCTGGTCCAGTACGGCGCCAAAGTCGACATCGGGCTGGCTGCTGGCCAACTCCAGCTGCAGATTGAACGGCCGGTTCAGCCCCTCATCCAGCTGGAAACTGGCCACCACGAAGGTGCTCTCGGGCAGCGCCCCCACCTTGACGGTAAATTGCAATCCGGTTTGATTAGCCATGGCTTTCCCCTCTTGTCACGGCCAAGCAGTGCCTGAGCCCTTGCCAACTCTCGCGCCCAGACACGCCCTCACCGCGCAGCCACGCTACCGCCCTCTCCGGTGCCGCAAGGGCCACCAAAGATAAAGGGGTTAACAGGTTACGAGCGGTTCGGGTCTGCATCACAGGACACCCTTTAGTGCTTTGCCATCCCTCCGCACTCACCAGCAGGGCATCAAACCCCGGCAGGGGGATGGCAAAACAGAAAAGCTCCAGCCAACCCGTTGGCCTGGTTGGAGAAAATGCACAGTACAAGAAGCCGGTTGAACAACCGGCTCAAAGACACATTACTACTTACAAGGAATACCAAAGTACCGAAGCAAGGCTTACGCCTCGATGGGCGCGCGCCAGTCGTCCGCACCGGAAGTACCGGCAACGGTGTGCTCCCAGTCAATCTTGCGGTAAGCCATGGAGACCTGGATAAGCTGGGTGAAGTCAGACTTCGCCGGGTCCTGGCAGTGGGGCATCTGGCAGTCGATGTCAACGATGGTGGCATCGGTCAGCACGGTAGAGAAGAAGTGCTCCTGCTTGCCTTCAACGGAGGTGCGGTACCACTTCAGGGTCACTTTCGGCAGCATTTCACCGGAAGCCAGAGAGTTGTACATCAGCGGCACGGCTTTGTTCAGCGCAACGGTGAACTTGAACGGCTTGTGGACACGCTGACCAGCTGGCTGACCGGATTGCGGGTCGGTCGGGACGGTGACAACGTGCTGGAACTCTTGTACCAGCATCTCGTCTTCGTGGCCTTGCACGAAGATGTTGCCGACGGAATCGGAAGTGAAGGCACCAGCGGTGATATTGCCCTGGGTTTTACCTTCGATGCTGATATAACATGGAGTTGGCATGGGTATGCTCCTAAATAGATTGGTTAAACGAGATAGCACTCGACCAACCTTTAGCAGCGTCCATGCCACTTTTTTATTCCTTATTTATCAAACAGTTACATTCCGCAAGTTCTCGCTCAACGCACATGGGTGCAATAAGTTGCGCAATGTCATCACACTCACTGGCAAAACTGACCTTTTCAGTAATTTCATCTACGTAATGAGCAAGCTTTTGCGTTAGACAGCATCATGCACTGTTATCATCCACATTTTCGATTTGTGCCGTGTCAATGTTCAGCCTGACAATCCCCTGCATCAGTGCCCAGGATATCGCCTGATTTTTGCTGCTTGCCCCCAGCTTCTCTGCGATCCGCTCAAGATGGAAAGTGACGGTTCTGGGCTTGATCCCCAGGATCTGGGCAATATCGCTCACTTGCTTGCCTTCGGCGGCCCATTGGCACACCTCCCGCTCCCGTAGCGTCAGATCTTCCTGAGGAAGCTGCACGGCAAGACAAACACGGGCCACCGCCTCGAAGACATGCACCGCCAGCCAGCTTAAAAAGGGAATAGCCGTCAACCACTGATGTTTGGTTCATGGCGTACGAGTGATCAATGACAGCAAGCCAACATGGCCATTCGGCCCGTGCCAGGGAATCGTGATCCCGTCGCGCAGCCCCATCTCTTGTGCCTGCAGCATCACTTCCAACCCAGCGACGTCCTGCAGATCGCAACACTCGGTGATCAGGTTGGCCCAGAGGATGGGGGTGCTCTGCTTCATTCCTTTGCGCACTACGGGATCTACCGCAAAGAAACGCTGTTTGTCATAGGCCTGCACCCACTCGGCAGGACAGCCGTTGAAAATCCTCACATCAGGACGCTGAATTGAACTGTGAAAGATGAATCCCAGCCGGAAGTGGTCAAATCCCATCTGCTGGCTCAGAGTTCGCAACAGAGTCACTATGGTCTGCTCGTCAGGGGCCTCATTGAAGCGGGTAATCAGCTCAAGTGCATCGGCGGTGTCGAGAAAATAGTTCGATGTCGAAGTCAAAGGCGAGTCGCACCCATTGTAAAGAATTACTAAATATCATTAACAATGAATCAAATAGCATAATATCTCGCCAACACAAAGAAAAGGCGAAGCCAACGAATAACATAGGGTGAGCGGGTCACCTCACGCCTAGCTACATGTATAAAAAATCCCCGCCTGTCAGGGCGGGGATCCGATGCGGGCAACAGCCCTCGATCACTGCGTGTATTGTCTTTTTAGAATACGTATTTGACCCGTGCACTAAGGTTGCGGCCCTGTTCGGTCATCATGCTGTTATCGGAGCCCTCGGCACGACCGGCGATGCGCTCGTAGCTGGTGTACTCCTTGTCAAACAGGTTGAAGACCCCGACGTTGAGCTGCAGGTCGGTCATCGGGTTGAACTGGGCGTACATATCAACCACACCCCAACCGGCGCTCTTCACGTAATCGTTGCCTTTGCTGTCTTTACGGACTTTGTCCATGTTGTCAGCAAAGCGCAGCGCGGTGTTGAAGTTCCACTGGGACTGTTCCAGACGCACACCGACGGAGCCGTTCAGCGGGCTCAGGCTGTTGATGTAGTTGCCATCCCCATCCTTGCCTTCGATGTAGGCGAGGTTGCCCCAGACATTGACGATGTCGTTGAGCCAGTAATCCGCCTTGGCTTCGACCCCTTTGGTGGTCGCCTTGCTCAGGTTCTGGTACTGGTAGACGGCGGTGCGCCCCTCTTTGCCCACTTCCACCATCTCGATGAAGTCTTCAAACTTGTTGTAGAAGCTGGCTACTTCATAGCTGAAGCCGTGGCTGTTGCCACGCACGCCGAGATCGATGCCGTCGCTGCTCTCCGGATTGAGGTTCGGGTTGGGCTCGATGCGATAGCCGTACGCCTGATGGTTCAGGGTGGAGAAGGCGCTGTCATACATGGGGGCCTTGAAGCCGTGGCTGTACTGGGCGAACAGGTTGGCCGCCTCGTGGGCCTTGAACACCAGACCCAGCTTGGGTGACAACTCCCCTTCGGAGAACTTGTGCAGCTTGTCGCCTGTGTAGGCCGGATCGTTGTCCGGGGTCATCCGGTAGTAGTCATAACGGGCACCCGGGGTCAGCACCCAGCGCTCGCCAAACTTGATTTCGTCAAAGGCCCACAGGGCGCTGCGCTCGCTGGTGGTAGCCGGGAAACTCAGCTCGTTGTAGCCGACAAAATCACCGGGGGTCGTCGGCCCCTTGTAACGGGTACGTTCGTTGTCGGTATGCTCGTATTCAGCCCCCCAGGCCAGACGGTGGTTGGCGACCGCCTTGTGGAACTGCAGCTGGGCGCCGATGTTCTTCTGATCGAACACGTTGTGATCCAGCGAGTTTTTGGTCACATAGGGGTTGCCGGGGCTGACCGGATACTTGGATGAGGCGTACTGATCCAGCGTCTGCTTGGTGCGGGCGAAGTAAACCTTGCTATCCATCCGATCAGCCCAGCCTTGATTCAGCGCGATGCCGTGATCCAGCACCACAGAGAGGTTGTCGGTCTGCTTGTCGGTGATGGGCTGATCAAAGACACGGGCAGTACCGGTACCGACCTTATTGAGCTTGACCGCATCCGGCTCCTCGCCATCGGTCAGGTAGTCAACGGTCAGCTTGAGGAACTGCTCATCGGAGAGGTTCCACTTGCTCTTGAGCAGCAGAGCGTGGGTACCGATATCGAAGTCGTTCTTGGTGGAGTCGAAATTCTGGGTCACACCGCCATCGCGCCAGGTGTAGCGCAGCAGGTTCTCCACTTCACCAGTGCGCAGGGCGCCGGTAAAGCCCGCCATCTTCTGGTGGCTGCTGGAGGCGTAACCGCTGGTCACGTCCAGATAACTATCCTTGCCCTTGAGGAAATCGCTGGCATCCTTTGTGGTGATGGCAATCACGCCACCCAGCGCATCGGAGCCGTAGGCGGCAGAAGCAGGCCCCTTGGCCACTTCCACCTGCTTGATCATGTCGGTATCGAAGTAGCTCTGGCCAACCCCGCCCTTGCTGTAGGCATCGTTCTGGCGCACACCGTCGCGCACCACCTTGACCCGGTTTTCCCCCATGCCGCGGATGATGAAGGTCTGCGCATCCCCCTGACCGCCGAGCACGGTCACACCGGGTTCGTAGCGGAACAGGTCGGCGACGTTGGTGACGACCTGTTCTTCAATCTGCTTGGCGGTGATCACCGAGATGGGGCCGGAGACATCTTCCAGTTTTTGCTCCATCCGTGAGCCGCTGACGACCACGACTTCATCCGCCTTCTGGGTGGCAGCAAAGACCTGGGAAGAGAGACCAGCCGCCACGGCGAGGGCAACCAGAGAGAGTGCGTTATGATGGGTCACAGCGAATCCTTATTGAGAACTGTTATCAAACAGGCCGCATATTACCCGGCTCTCGATAAAGATCAACAAGAAACGAAATCATTCTCATTTGTTTTGAACCAAATTGGTTTTACACTGTCGCCCTGTGTTGCCCTTATTCTCTATTAGCCCCCCGAGATGCACCGGCATCCGGGCATATCAGCCGTGAGATCCCATGATTAGACGACTTCCCCTGCTCGCCCTGCCGCTGCTGCTGGCAGCCTGTGCCACCCCCACCCAACCGACCCAGTCATCACAGTTGCAGACGCTCTATGACTACCGGCTAAGCAGCGAGGGAGACGCAGACCTGACGCTGGAGCAGGCGATCGCGCGCATTGCCGACGCCGACATCATTCTGGTGGGTGAGCTGCACAGCCATCCCGCCGTGCATCTGTTGCAATCGCGCCTGCTGAGCGAGCTCTACACCGCTGGTCAGCAGCACGGTCGGCCATTGGCCCTCTCCATGGAGCAGTTCAGCCGCGCCGATCAGAAGACGCTGGATGCCTATCTGGCGAACCAGATTGGTGAAGCGGCCTTGATCCGCGAAGGCAACGCCTGGCCCAACTATCCGAGCGACTACCGCCCGCTGGTGGAGTTTGCCAAGGCTCACCAGATGCCGGTGATCGCCGCCAACGCCCCCAAGCCGCTGGTGAGCTGTGTCGGTCAGGAGGGGGCTGAGTGGCTCGACAAACTGCCCGCCACACGTCGCAGCCAGCTGGCCCGCCAGCTGACGCTGGGGGATGACCCCTATCGCCAGAAATTTATGGCCTCCATGCACCACGGCGATGCCGACAGCAACGCCCGCCGCTTCGCCGCCCAGACCAGTTGGGATGACACCATGGCCGAGAGCATGGTGGATTATCTCGCCAAGCACCCGGGCCAGCAGATCATGCATATCGCCGGCAATTTCCACGTCGAGGGGGGGCTTGGGCTCGCCAGTCGCATCGCCAGCCGCAATCCTGCCCTCAAGGTGGCGCTGGTCGTGCCCCGCACAGATGAGACCTCTGTTGCAGATCCCGCAGCCGATGTGCAGGTAACCATCATGCCGCTGCCTAAGCGCTGGCAAAACAGTGACGAGATGAAGCAAGATATGGGCGCGCTGCATCAATCCCGCAGTCGTGACTGCAGCCAGTGGCTGCAACCCTAATCGTCAAGGAAACGGCGGGTAAAATATGGATGTGTTACTGATCATCGATGTGCAGCAAGGCTTGTTCAACGAGCCCCGTTACCGCCAGGAGCAGGTGCTGGCCAATATCAATCGGGCTGCGGCCCATGTCAGGCAGCAACAGGGACGGGTCATCTATATCCAGCATGACTCGCCCCCCGGTACCGAACTGGAACCGGGCACCCCGGGTTGGCAGTTGCACAGTGCGCTGCAACCGGCCAAGGGGGAGAGCCGGGTACGCAAAACGGCCTGTGACAGCTTTCTCGACACCGAGCTCGCCTTCCTGCTGGCCGAGCAGCCGGTCGATCGACTCATTCTCTGTGGCTGTGCCACCGATTTTTGCGTCGACACCACGGTGCGCAGTGCCGCCTCCCATGGGTACGAGGTGCTGGTGTTGAGCGATGGTCACACCACCGCCGATCGCCCCCACCTGAGCGCGGCCCAGATCACCGAGCACCATCACTGGATGTGGCGCCACCTCAGCCTGCCGGAGGGGCGCAGTGTGACCCTGCTCACCACCGACGAGCTGCTGGCAGTAACACCCGCCCTGCAGCCGTGCTAATCTGCGAGCCTCGCTTCGTTTCTCACTGGAGTCTGTCGTGCGCCTGTTGTCTGCCACCCTGTTGTTGATTGTTCCCTTGCTGTCGGCCTGCTCCAGCTTGCCCGGACAGAAGTATGACGGGCCGGAACCTCTGTTTCTGACCCACATCAACGAGGAGGGGAGCAAGCGGTTCACCTTTGAAGCTGCGCCCAACGACACCTTGCCGCGCGGCCTCTCGGCGGCCCAGAGCCAGCGGCTGCTGGAACAGCGGGAGGCGTTACAGGAGAATCTGCTGACCGAAACCCTGGCGACCAAGCAGTATTGCCGCCAGGGCTACATAGTGCTGAGCCAGACCTCCTGGAAGGTGCGGGGAGAGTGCAACGAAACGGCCACCGACGCCGATCGTCGCGCTTTTCCCAACAAGGCCAGCTGGCAGGATTGAACAGGCCGGATGAGATAACGCAATAAAAACGGGCAGCCAATTGGCTGCCCGTTTTGTTATGACGGCTGTCGTGGTCGACAGGGATCCTCAGACCGGCGCATCGGCAGGGCTGGTGAGCTCGGCACCGTTGTCGATGCGCTTGTGCCCTTCCACCAGATGGACGAAATCCACCAGCTCGTCACCGGAGACCGCGAACGCCTGACCGAAGCCCTTGACGAACAGCCCCTGCTCCGGCTTGAGGCGGAACAGTTTGAAATCCTTGAGGTTGGAGAGACCCTTGATGATCTCGCCAAAACGCCCCTCCAGCGCAGCGACCGCCTTGCTCCAGCGGGCGTCATCACGGGCCACCACTTCAGCCACCGCATCGAAGGTCAAGCGCTTGCGGGCAAACAGCTCGCGGGCACCGCTCTCATCCTCGATCAGCATCAGGGATACCCGGGGCACCTGTTGCAGGTTGCGGGCGTGGCGGGCGATCTCGGAGATCAGCACATAGTAGCCATCTTCCTGCAGCACGAACGGGGCATAGCTGGCGTTGGGATTGCCTTCGCCATCGACGGTGGCAAGCTGCAGGGTACGGCAACTGTCGCGAAACTCGCGGATCTCCGGTTGCAGGCGGTTCTGCAGACGCTCCTGACGTTCACTCATGCTTTGACTTCCTCTTGAGAGTTGTGGCGCAGCGCCATGAAACGGGTGACCTGATCGGCCAGCAGCTGGCGTTTCTCGTCGCGACCCAGATAGACCTTGAACATGCAGCGGCCGGAGTGACCGAAGAACTGGAAGGAGTGCCCCTCCTTGCCCATGAACAGCTTGCTGACCAGCGCAATCCCCGCCACGTTGTCGAGCTTGAGGTGACCATGCAGCTCACCGTCGCGGCCCATCAGGTTGTAGTAACCGCGTGCGTCCTTGCCTTTCGGGAAGGGGGCTTTTACCTCGAAGATGGAACCTTCTGATTCGACGATGGTGGTCACCGGGCCCCAGTCGGCCAGATCTTCCAGCAGACCTTGTGCGCGATCGGCGGGCAGCAGGGTCACCAGCTCGGCGGGCAGATGGCGAACCACCTCCCATTCGCTGATGGCGAGCTGGGCCGCCAGGGTGGACGGATGAGCGCCGGGATCCTGCTCCAGCAGCGCGTGAATGCGTTGTGCAATGCTCATGTTTTCTCCCTCTGCGGGACCATCTTGTCCCGCTGTTTATCATGGCGGCTACTCTAATAAAGCACCGAAACCAATGCAATTGATAATTGCTATCATTATCAGTGCATTTTTTCCAAAGCCTTGATATTCTCGGCGGCACACCCGTTTCATTCACCCCTTCGGAGGTTAGCATGGGCCGTCGTCTTGCCCTCGCCATCACCCTGCTCTGCAGTTCACTCTCTCCCTTCTCTGCCGTTGCCGCCGCCGACGGACAGAAAGAGCGTATCGTCAGTATCGGCCCGGCCACCACAGAACTCATTCTGGCCCTTGGCGGTGAATCGAGTCTGATCGCCACCGATGTCAGCAGTCCCTTGCCAAAAGGGTTGCCCAAGGTGGGTTATCACCGGGCGCTGGCCGCCGAAGGGATCCTGAGCCTCTCCCCCACCCGACTGGTGGGCAGCGACGAGATGGGCCCGGCCCCGACCCTGGATCAGCTGCGCCGCGCCGGGGTCAAGGTGGAGGTGCTGGATACCGCGCCGACCCTCGCCAACCTCAACCAGCGTATCGACACCCTCGCCAGCCTGCTGGGCGATAAAGCCGCTGGCGATCGCCTGAAGGCAGAGATCCAGGCTCAGACCGATCAGCTGGCGGCGCAAGCCAACCAGAACAAACCGCTCAAGGTCGCCTTCCTGCTGCTGCACAAGGGGCAACCCACCAGCATCGCCGGGGGGGACACCACCGCCAGCGCGCTGATCTCGCTGGCAGGTGGCATCAATCCGGTCGCCGAATTGCGCAACTACAAGCCGGTATCCGCCGAATCCCTCATCGAGATGCAGCCCGACCTGGTGCTGGTTAGCGGTCGTGACTGGCAGCAGTATGCCGATCCGGCCAAGGTGCTGGCCGAAGTGCCCGCACTGGCCGCCACCCCGGCTGGCAAGCGCAACGCCATTCACGCCATCGACGGTCACGCCCTGCAAGGGGGCCTGAGCCTCAACTCCCTGCAACAGGCGAACCAGATCGCCCAATGGATCAAGCAGGGGTCATGATGCGGTTACCCCTCTCCTGGCTGCTGGCCTTTACCACGGCCGCACTGGCACTGTTGCTGCTCGGTTCGCTGGCAACCGGCCCCATGACTCTCACCCTGGGCGAGAGCCTGCGGGCGCTGTTTGCCGGGCAGGAGAGCGGGATAGAGTCGCACAAGCTGCTGATCGTGCAGGAAATTCGCCTTCCGAGAACCCTGCTCTGCATCGCAGTGGGGGGGATTCTCGGTCTCTGTGGCGCCGTGATGCAGGGACTGTTTCGCAACCCACTGGCTGACCCTGGCATCATAGGTGTCTCCGGCGGCGCGGCGCTCGGTGCGGCGCTAGCCATCGTGCTGCTGGCCCCCCTCGGCCAGCAGCTGCAAGCCACCATCGGGGTTGGTCTGCTGCCGCTGCTCGCCTTTCTCGGCGGCGCGCTCACCACCACCCTGGTCTATCTGCTCGGCACCCGCGAGGGGGGCACCTCGGTCACCGTCATGCTGCTGGCCGGGGTCGCCATCACTGCGCTCTCCGGTGCGGTGATCGGCCTGCTCACCTATCTGGCGGACGATCAGATGCTGCGCAACCTGAGCCTGTGGCAGATGGGAACGCTGGCTGCAGGCAAACCGGCCGATGTGGCGCTGGCCCTGCTCACCCTGGCGGCCCTGCTGTGGCTCTTTATGCGCGATGCCAATCCCCTCAATGCCCTGCTGCTGGGTGAAGGGGAGGCCCGTCATCTGGGGGTCAATGTGCAATCCCTCAAACGCCGCCTGATCCTGCTCACCGCGGCGGGCGTCGGGGTGGCGGTGGCGGTATCGGGGATGATCGGCTTCGTCGGGCTGGTGGTACCCCATCTGGTGCGCCTGCTGGCAGGCCCCAACCACGTCAGGTTGCTGCCGCTCTCGGCCCTGCTTGGTGCCGCCCTGCTGCTGGCGGCCGATATGCTGGCGCGCACCCTGCTGGCCCCTGCCGAGCTGCCGGTGGGCATCATCACCGCCCTGCTCGGCGCCCCCTTCTTCATCTGGCTGCTGGTAAAAGGCCGCCGCGCCCTGTGATACGGACTTTTATGCAACCACTCTCATCCTCACTCTCCTCCCCCCTGTTGAGCTGCACCCGACTCAGCCTGCGCCGTGGCCAGCGCCAGATCCTGGATGGGCTCAATCTCGACCTCGAGAGCGGCACCCTCACCGCTCTGCTCGGCCCCAACGGGGCGGGCAAGAGCTCGCTGCTCAAGTGCCTGACCGGCGAGCTGGAATATGAGGGCTCCATCACCCTGTTTGGCGCGGATCGCCAGCAGTGGGACAGCAGCCAGCTGGCCCACCGACTCGGGGTATTGCCGCAAAGCTCCTCACTCAACTTCCCCTTTCTCTGTGAAGAAGTGGTCGCCATGGGGCGTTTGCCCCACAGTGAACCGGCGGCGCGGCGTGACGAGATTGTGGCGGCGGCCATGACCCATGCCGGGGTCGAGCATCTGGCCAAGCGGCTCTATCCCGGGCTCTCCGGCGGCGAGCGGCAGCGGGTGCAGTTTGCCCGGGTGCTGGCGCAGATTTGGCAGGCCCCCTCCCCGACCGAGCAGGCCGAGCAACCCCGCTTGCTGCTGCTCGACGAACCCACCTCGGCGCTGGATCTGAAATACCAGCATCAGCTGCTCACCATGGCGCGCGCCCTCGCCAGCCGCAATACAGCGGTACTGGTGGTGCTGCACGACCTCAATCTGGCGGCGCGCTATGCCGATCGGCTGGTGATGCTGGAGCGGGGCAAGCTGATGGCCGATGGCACGCCTGCCGAAGTGCTCACCCCAACGCTCATCGCCCGTCTCTATGACTATCCGGCACAGGTGATCCATCACCCCGAGAGCGGCCTGCCGATGGTGGTGTGACAAATTCAGAGTGCGGTAACGGCAGGAAATGCGCCATTCATCCCGGAAACTGCAGCGTATAAACCGGTTTTTCACACCCCATATCGCCCTGCTAACATTCATCATCGCCAGATATGTGGTGTGAATATCCTCACACTTTGCTCAGGCAAAATCCCCGCAGCATCACCGTCTACTTATAATGACGCCGCCTCACAGAAGGCATAACTCATTGATGCTACGGAACAATTACAATGAAAAATATCAACAAGACCCTACTGGCCGCCGCCATCGCCCTCGGGATGCTGGCTGGCTGCAACAGCGACAACGACTCAAAGGCAGCTGATCCCATGGTTCGTTTTGCCACCTTCAACCTCTCTTTTGACCGCACTGCCGCCGGTATGCTGACCGGTGAGCTGGCGCTGACCCGCACCGAGCAGGATGCCCTGCTGGCCCGCCTCGCCGAAGGGAGCCTGAGCGGCGCCACTGAAACCAAAGCCAAGAACGTGCAGCAGATCCGCAACGTGGCGGAGATCATCCAGCGCACCCGCCCGGATGTGTTCCTGCTCAACGAGTTCGACAACGACGGCAAAGGCGAGAGCACCGCCGATCTGAAAGCCTTCAACGACAACTATCTGGCCCACGCCCAGCATGCCGAAGTGACCGCCATCAGCTATCCGGTGATGCAGAACTTCGCCACCAACACCGGCCTGATGAGCGGTTATGACCTCAATCTGGATGGCAAGGTCAACAGCGGCCCCGACGATGCCTGGGGCTTTGGCAACTACCACGGCCAGTACGCCTTTGCGGTGATGTCCAAATACCCCATCGACACCAAGCAGATCCGCACCTTCCAGAACTTCAAGTGGAAGGATATGCCGGGCGAGCAGAACCCCATCATCGATGACTGCAACAATCCCAAGGTCAAGATCCCGGCCAGCCGCCAGTGTGGTGATGCCTGGTATTCAGACGCAGCCTGGCAGCAGTACCCGCTCTCCTCCAAGAACCACGCCGATGTGCCGGTACGGATCAAGACCGAGAAGGGTGAAGAGGTGATCCACTTCCTGATCTCCCACCCGACCCCGCCAATCTTTGCCAATGCGGCGCGCCACACCGTCAAACACAACCGCGCCGAGATCGCCTTCTGGAACGACTACGTCAAGGGTCTCAACTACATGACCGATGACAAGGGCACCAAGGGTGGGCTGGCCAAAAACGCCAAGTTCGTCATCGCCGGGGATCTCAACGCCGATCCCCTCACTGGCGATGGCGATCTGAGCGCCATTCAGGATCTGCTTAACAATCCGCTGATGAATCAAGCCATCACCAATGGCACCCTGATCCCGGTCAGCGAAGGGGGCCCGGAGTGCGTCAGCAAGGGGGCCGACTGCAAACGCAACCTCACTCGCCCCAACCCGGAACGCATCACCAACTCCAGCGTGCTGCAGCTGGATCACGTCATCCCCTCCGCCAACCTCAACGCGGTCAAGAGCGGCGTCTTCTGGCCAGCCAGCTTCGAGGCCGGTTATCACTTGGTCTATGATGCGAAACTCGGCATCGCCAAGGGAGTCAGCTCGGATCACCGCATGGTTTGGGTCGATCTCAAACTCGACTAACTCTGCCATGACCCCGCTGCGGCGGGGTCTTTTATTGGCGACGGGTGACAAGTTGACCACGGTTCATTAATCCACCGTTTGGAATTGAGTTACTCATCCATAGCCGTTGAATGGGACCCCCGATCACAGAACCGCCTCGCCAATGGTGGTAGCATGCCTCCTCTTGCCATCCGGCCGCACGGCGGATCCGGTGGCCCTCCCTCCTCCGCTTTCACTTTTTGAGGACGTATCTGATGGAACTGCTTCTGCTTAGCAATGGTAAAGCCAACGAATTTCCGGGTCTGCTCGGCTGGGCCCGCGACCGGGTTCAAAGCCTGCTGGCCCGCAAACCGGTCAAGCGCATCCTGCTCATCCCCTACGCGGTGATCCGCAGCGACTGGGATGCCCGCGCCAACGAACTTACCGAGAGCCTCGGGATCGAGACCATCAGCATTCACCACTTTGATGATCCGGTCGCGGCCGTCAATCAGGCCGACGCCATCTTTATCAGCGGCGGCAACACCTGGCGCCTGAATCAGCTGCTGCATGAAAACGGCCTGATCGTGCCGATCCAGCGTGCCGTGCGCGAGCGGGGCGTCCCCTATGTGGGCTGGAGCGCCGGTTGCAACGTGGCGACCCCGAGCATACGCACCACCAACGACATGCCGGTCTGCAACGCCGCCGTGCTGCCCGCGCTGGGCCTGTTCCCGCTGCAGATCAACCCGCACTATCTGGACGCCAGCATCAGCGGCCACATGGGCGAGACCCGCGACGAGCGTCTGGCCGAGTTCTGCGCCATCAACCCGAGCGAATATGTGGTGGCCCTGCGCGAAGCGAGTCTGCTGCAAATCACCGGAGAAAACGGCAGCGAGCGTCTGGAGTACTGGAGCGCCCGCGAGCAGGACTTCAAGATCTTCAAACAGGGTCAGGAGCCGCAAGCCTTTATGGACGCCGCCCCGCTGGCTGAGCTGACCCCCTTCAAGGTCGCCTGAGCCAAGCAGAGCGCTTCACTACTGGCAAACAAAAGAGGGATGGCTCGGCGCCATCCCTCTTTTTTATCTTCATCTTTCAGCTGGTTGCAGTCTGATTACTCACCCTGCAGGGTCACCAGCACCTTACGGGCGCCACCATCGACGCGATGTTCGCCAAGCCAGATCCCCTGCCAGGTGCCGAGCGCCAGCTGACCGTCACGGATCGGCAGCAGCAGGCTCACCCCGAGCAGGGAGGATTTAATATGGGCGGGCATGTCATCCGCCCCCTCATAGGTGTGGCGATAGTAGGGGGCATCTTCCGGCGCCAGCCGGTGCAGATGGGCCTCCATATCGCTGCGCACGCTGGGGTCGCAATTCTCGTTGAGGGTGAGCGAGGCGGAGGTGTGTTGCAGCAGCAGGTGCGCCATGCCAATCCGGTAATCCGCCAGCATTGGCAGCTTGGCCACCAGCTCGTCCGTCACCAGATGAAAGCCCCGCGAACGGGGCTTCAACGTCAGCAGGCACTGCTGCCACATCAGACGTACTCCATAAAGACGCGGGAGGTGAGCTTGGTGATGAGCTCGTAGGGGATGGTGCCAATCTCGTCGGCCACCCGCTCCACCGGCAGCCCCTCGCCCCACAGCACCGCCTCGTCACCGGCCTTGTCGGTGGCGCTGGGCCCAAGATCCACCGTGCTCATATCCATGGAGACACGCCCCACCAGCGGCACGATGCGGCCGTTGATCAGCACGGAAGTGCCATTGGGCGCCATGCGCGGATAACCGTCACCGTAGCCGATGGCGATCACCCCGAGCCGAGTATCGCGATCCGACACCCAGTTGGCGCCATAGCCCACCGGCTCGCCCGCCTTGTGATCCCGCACCGCAATCAGCTGGGTTTTCAAGGTCATCACCGGCTGCAGGTCATAATCGGCCGCCACCGTGTTGGGGAACGGGGAGACGCCATAGAGGATGACACCGGGGCGAACCCAGTCGCAGTGGGAGTCTGGCCAGGCCAGAATGCCCGCCGAGTTGGCCATGGCACGCTCGCCCGCCAGCGGCGCGGTCAACTTGCTGAACAAATCGATCTGCTCGCGGGTGGTGGGCTGCTCCAGCTCATCGGAGCGGCTGAAGTGGGTCATGATGTTGAACGGCTGTACCACGTTCTTGCACTTGCCGAGGCGCTCGATAAAGGCGGGCATCTCGTCGGCACGCACCCCGAGGCGGTGCATGCCGGTGTCGAGCTTGAGCCAGGCCACCACGGGCGCTGGCAGCTCGACCTGTTCCAGCGCTTCGAGCTGCTCCCAGGTGTGAACCGCCGTTTGCAGGTTGTTGGCCGCCAGCACCGGCAGATCGTCGGCGGAGAAGAAGCCCTCCAGCAGCACAATGGGCTTGACCACAGCGCAGGAGCGCAGCATCAGCGCCTCTTCGATACGGGCCACCGCATAGGCATCCGCATCCACCAGGGTGCGGGCGACCGGCAGCAGTCCGTGGCCATAGGCGTTGGCCTTGACCACAGCGATGATCTTGCAAGCGGGTGCGTGGCGCTTGACCACGGCGAGGTTGTGGCGCAAGGCCGCAGTGTTGATTTGGGCAGTAGCCGCTTTCATGGTTTTCCCTTACGAGGGCACAAATGGTCTCCCCCTCATCGGGCAGAAGACCGCCACTCACTTATCGTCGTCGAAGGCCGGACCGGCATAATTGTCGAACCGGGAAAACAGGCTCTGGCTGCCTCTCAATAAATGGCAAGCGAGTCAGAGCGATGGTGGCAATCCTGACCACAGGATTGCCATGATTGTTACTTATCAATAATCGTCATCAAACGCAGGACCGGCGTAGTTGTCGAACCGGGAGAACTGACCCTGGAAGGTGAGGCGCACACGGCCGATAGGGCCGTTACGCTGCTTGCCGATGATAATCTCGGCAATCCCCTTGTCCGGGCTGTCATCGTGATAAACCTCATCACGATAGATAAACATGATCAAATCCGCATCCTGCTCGATGGAGCCCGATTCACGAAGATCCGAGTTGACCGGGCGCTTGTCGGCCCGCTGTTCCAGGCTTCGGTTCAGCTGGGAGAGCGCCACCACCGGGCACTGCAGCTCTTTCGCCAAGGCCTTGAGGGAGCGGGAGATCTCGCCGATCTCCAGGGTACGGTTGTCAGAGAGCGCCGGCACCCGCATCAGCTGCAGGTAGTCCACCATGATCATGGATAGGCCGCCATGCTCGCGCGCCACCCGACGGGCACGGGAGCGCACATCGGTCGGGGTGAGGCCGGAGGCGTCATCGATATACATCTTGCCCTTCTCCAGCAGCAATCCCATGGTGGAGGAGAGGCGCGCCCAATCCTCGTCATCGAGCTGACCGGTACGCACCTTGGTCTGATCGATACGCCCCACCGAGGCGAGCATACGCATGATGATCTGCTCCGAGGGCATCTCCAGCGAGAAGATAAGCACCGGCTTGTCGGCGGTGAGGGCCGCATGCTCGCAGAGGTTCATGGCAAAGGTGGTCTTGCCCATGGAGGGACGGGCCGCCACGATGATCAAGTCCGAACGCTGCAAACCGGCGGTCATCTTGTCGAGATCGTTGTAACCGCTCGATACCCCGGTAACACCGTTGTGCGGCGTCTTGAACAGCTCTTCAATCTTGTCGACGGTCTGCTCGAGGATGAGCTTCAGGGGCTGGGGCCCCTCGTTGGCGCTGGTGCGCTGCTCGGCAATCTTGAATACCTTGCTCTCGGCAAGATCCAGCAGATCGCCGGAGGTACGGCCCTGTGGCTCGTAGCCTGCTTCGACTATCTCGTTGGCGACCGAGATCATCTCCCGCACCACCGCCCGCTCACGCACGATTTCGGCGTAGGCGTTGATGTTGGCGGCACTCGGGGTGTTCTTGGCGATCTCCACCAGATAGGCGAAACCGCCCGCCTCTTCCAGCTGTTCGGAGCGTTCCAGCTCCTCCTGCAGGGTGATGAGGTCGATGGGGTTGCCCGCGTTGGAGAGGCGGGTCATGGCCTGGAAGATCAACCGGTGCGGACGGCTGTAGAAATCCTGATCGATAACCCGCTCGGCAACCCGATCCCAGGCATCGTTATCCAGCATCAGGCCGCCCAGTACGGACTGTTCAGCCTCAAAAGAGTGGGGAGGAACTTTCAGCTGTTGTGTCTTGGCGTCTTTTTTCGCCGTCACTTGCTCTGCCATACACATAAAAACCGCAGCGGGAAGGGGACGGGAATTTTACAAAAGAAAGCCAACTACGGCGAGCCCTATCTGGCGGCTCATACCATCATAAAGGGCCAAACCAGAGTCTGCTCTACCTTGACCATTTTGATTTTGCTTCGCATTTTGCGCTCCTTGCGACTCAATCTTCTGCTTTTCATCCGGTTTACTCCTCTTGTTTGACGCCGCATCGCGGCAACCTCGTTCATGAATAATTCATGCCAGAGGTGATATTGATGAATACAAGCTGCGACACAATTAGGGACAGGCAGCCTGCCATGCGCCTTGCTGAGCTTGCCAAAGCGGAGCATGCCCCACCCACAGACGAGAGTGAAAAGAGTCAAAATGAAAAAGATGCTGACCCTGTTTGCCGTGATCCTGGCCATTGGCCTGGGGGCACCTCACGCCGAAGCCAAGAAATTTGGCGGCGGCAAATCCTTTGGTAAAAGTTACAAAACTGCGCCGGCCCAGCCTGCGGCCAAACCGGTCGACAACAAGAATCCGACACTGAATGCCCAGACTCCGCCGAAAAAGAGCGGCATGATGGGCGGCCTGCTGGGCGGCCTGCTGGCTGGCGGCCTGTTTGCCTACCTGCTGGGCAGCGGTGCCTTTGAAGGTCTGCAAGGAATGGACTTCCTGCTGATCGCCCTGCTGGCGCTGGGTGCCGTCTTCCTGATCCGTACCCTGCGCAAGGGCAAGGTCGCGACGCCACAGCCACAACAAGCGGCCTATGCGGGCTATCAGCCACCGCAATCCGCGGCCCCGCAGCAGTTTGAGCAGAGCAACAGCGCACCGCAAGCCACCGGCTTTGCCGACAGCGACGTGCCGTTCCGCCTGCCGCCGGGCTTTGACATGAACAGCTTCCTGGCCGGTGCCCGCGATCACTATCGCACCCTGCAAGAGGCGTGGAACAAGAACGATCTGGAAAAAGTGCGCGAGTACGTCAGCCCCGAGCTGTTTGAGCAGCTCAAAGTCGAGCGCGCCGAACTGACTGGCGACCAGCACACAGAAGTAATGTATGTGGATACCCAACTGGTACGCGCTGACTACGGCAGCGACTGGGCTCAGGTGAGCGTGCGCTTCAGCGGCCGCTACATGGACCGTCAGGAGCAGGTCGAAGAAGACATCAAGGAGGTGTGGCACCTCGAGCGCGATCTGGCCAAGAACAATGCCCCCTGGCATATCGTCGGTATCGAGCAGCTGTAAGGTTCAGATTGTCACTACGCAAGAGGCGGCCCATTGGCCGCCTCTTTTCATTTCATCCCCTCACCTGACCTCATACAGGCGATGGCTATCGTCATTGATGATTGAAGAGTTGTAACCGCTACCCAACCAACGACAAAGGGCAGCCACTGGCTGCCCTTTCGGATCACATCTGGAGCTAAACGCACCGCTGACGAATCAGTTACACCCTTCGGTAGAGGCTGAGTTCAGATAGCTCACCTCATTGCCTGGCTGATAATCGGCCACGTTGATGGTCTTCTTGAGCTCGATGTACTCCTTCAGCACGGCAGCATCCACCAAACCGGCGTTGATGGTATCGATCTTCGGATAGCCATCACCACCGGAGGCGCTGAAGCTCGGGATCGCGAAGCTGTAAGTTGCTGCCGGATCAAACGCCTTGCCACCGATACTGGTGATATTGACGCTCTTGGCTTGGCAATCCACCGCCATGTTGATACCGCCAAACTGGGCATAACCACCGGTATTGCGGGTCTTGCTTGCCACCTGGCCCAGATAGGTCGCCAGCTCGCTTCCCTTCATGACAGCCTTGTTGACCGTGTTGCCAAACGGGTGCACCAGCAGCACGCTGCGGTAAGTGATATCACCGGCCGGGATGCTGTCACGCACGCCGCCTGAGTTGACGATACCAAAGTCGACCCCCAGCTTGCTGCTGGTCGCCGTGGTGATGAGGCGACCCAGGTTGGTCTGCTTGTTGCGAACCGAGTTGCGATCACCAACCAGCAAGCCATCTGCCGAGCCAATGACAACATTCAGCTCTTGCTGACCTTTCTCCTGATAACCCAGCAGGGTGTTATACAGCTCGGGATCCTTGGTGATCTCGTCCTGTACGAACTGCATCTTGGTCGGGTCCTTGGTTACGGCGCCGTTGGCATCGATCGCCTCGCCCTTAGCGTTGCGCTTGATCAGGTTGACCGGGATCAGGTCATAGCTGGTCAGGGTCAACTTGCCATTCTGGTACTCAAACTGGGCACGGCCCACATACTTGCCCCACTCGTGGGCCTGCATGATCCAGGTGCCGTTTTGCTGGTCCGGTTGGCAGTTATCACCCGGTTTGAAATTGGCGTACTTGTTGGTGGTACCCGGTTCCATACAGACCGGATTCTGGGAGTGGCCACCAATGATGGCATCCAGAGTCCCTGCTGGCAGTGCGCGAGCCATCTCTACATCGCCCGGCGCATTGCTGCCGTGCTGACCATTCTCGTAATGGCCCATGTGAGTGATGGCGAAGACCAGATTGGCCTCCTTGTTACTGCGGATCTGCTGGCCCAGTTTGGCCGCCTCGCTGGTCGGATCGCGGAACTCCAGGGTCTGCACGTTGTTGGGATCAACCAGCTGGGCGGTATCCTCGGTGGTCAGACCCAGTACGGCGACCTTGAGACCGCTCTCCAACTTGAACACCTTGTAGGGGTCAAAGTAGTGTTTGCCACTGGCCTTGTCGTAGATGTTGGCCGAGAGCATGGGGAACTGGGCCCACTTGCGCTGCTTCTCCAGCACGCTGAGGGGGTTGTCGAATTCATGGTTGCCCACCGCCATGGCATCGTAGCGAATGTTGTTCATCGCCATGAAGTCAGGCTCGGCATCCTGCAGATCGGACTCCGGCACGCCGGTATTCACATCACCACCGGAAAGAACCAGCACGTCACTGCCAGCAGCCTTGGCATCGGCACGCAGCTGCTCGACCAGAGTCTTCTGGGCAGCCATACCATACTCATTTTCGGCGTTGTGCCAGAAACGGCCGTGGGTATCGTTGGTGTGCAGGATGGTCAGTTTGCAGACATTTTCGGTGCAGGGTGCAACGGTGTCATTGGTCGAGGTATTACAGCCAGTCAGTGCAGCAAGCACGGCCAGTGCCACGCCGCCTTTGATAAAGTTATTATTCATTTCCATATCACCTTGATTGTTTTGTTATTTATCAACCCTGTCCAGCGGGTCGGGCGCCAATATAACAAACAACAGATGACCGTTTTTCATCGATGACTCACAAATTCTGCTAATTGTGATCTTCGGCCCAACATCCGGCTTCCTGCTGATTTATCAGATTTTTTGTTGAGCAGTCACTCACTTGCTCCCCTCCCGCACCAAGGAGGCGCCACCCGACGCGCCTTTATGGCATACTCCCCAGCCAGCCATGCCCGAGGAGATGATTTGATGGCCAAGTACGACAAGATTTCCCCCGAGACCCAGCAGGAGGCGATGAAAATTGCCCGTGCCAACCAGAAGCCGGGGCAGACCAAGGAACAGACCCAGCTTATCGCGCAAGGGATCCAGAAAGGCATCGACGAGTACAAGAAGCAGATGAAGGCGCGGGCCCGTGAAGCGAGCCGCCAGAAAAAATTGCAGGCCAAAGCCAGGCAGCCACAGGGCGCGCCCCAAACCGAAGAACAAGACGATCAGCTGGAGCTGGTTGAAGTAAGCCATCAGCATCCCCTGCCCTGGATATTGCTGGTGCTGAGCTGGCTGGGATTTGCTGCAGCCTGGTTCTGGTTGCACTAAAAGTGCGCTAGCAAACGTTTATCCGGGATCCTCTTCACAGCCCGGACCCGGGCTGCTGGTGATTACCTACGAAGAGTGATTAAATCCCGCGCCTCTTGCACCGGACTCCCTGTTTTTTGACGATCAGTTTTCAGGAAAGATGTTATGAACCCCGCTCCGCTCTATCTGCTGGCCCCTTTTGTTCTGTTCCTTGTGACCATGCTGCTCTATCGCATTTCGCCGCTGCGGGCGGTCGCCGCCGGCGGGGTACGCTGGTTTATCCTCCCCGCCTTCACCCTGTTTATTTTGCTGATCATCATCAATGGAGCCGCCGATCCCACCCTGCGCGATCCGGCATTCCACTGGTTGATGCCGGGCCTTGGCTTTGCCCTGAGCCTGTTTCCGGCCCTGCCCAAGGCGCTGGTGCCAAGGCTCGCCATCAAGGAGGGGGCCTTTGCCGCCCTCGGTCTGATGCTGATGAGCCTGGCTATGGTCTACTGAGCAACTGGCCACAGCCGTTAACATGACTCAAGGGGCGCTCTGTGACGGGCCCCCCTTGTACAAACAATGGCCTGCAGGCATCTTGGTGACAGGATAACCAGCAAGGAGGCCAGATGGACAATCCGCCCGATTTCATGGCGTTGTGGGATTATCAGGATCCCGCCGCCAGCGCCCTGCGTTTTCACACCCTTCTTCCCGAAGCGCGTGCCGCCGCCGACCTGCAACTCGAACTGGAGTTGCTGACCCAAATTGCCCGCACCCACTCGCTGCAGCGCCAGTTTGCCGAAGCCCATCAGCTGCTCGACGAGATAGAGCCCCGCCTCACCGACACAACCCCCAGAGCGCGGATCAGGGCCCTGCTGGAACGAGGCCGCACCTTTAACTCGGCGGGCGACAAAGCCAGTGCCAAACCGCTGTTTGAACAAGCCTGGCAATGGGGGCTCAAGGAGAAAGAAACCTATCTCGCCATCGACGCTGCTCACATGATCGCCATCGCCGCACAACTGGAAGAGCAGAGCCGCTGGCATCAACTGGCGATGGAGCTGGCGGAACGCAGCAGTGACGAGAAGGTGCGTGGCTGGCTGGCCCCCCTTTACAACAATCAGGGCTGGACCCTGTTTGAATTGGGCCGCTTTGATGAGGCGAAAATCCAGCAACAGAAGTGCCTGGCCTGGCATCTGCAGCATAACCAGCCGGCCAAGGCGTTTATCGCCCGCTGGAGTCTGGCTCGCCTGACCCGGGCCCAGGGTCAGCACCAGCAGGCGCTGGCAGAGCTGCACCAGCTCAAGGCCGATATGGCCGAGGCAGGCGAACCTGAGGATGGTTATCTGTTCGAGGAGCTGGGGGAGAATGCCTTGGTACTGGACGATCCGCTGGCTGCGGAATACTTCTCCCGCGCCTGGTTTCTGCTGTCGCAGGACCGCTGGTTCAGCGCCAACGAGGGGGAGCGACTGGCCCGCCTCAAGCGCCTCGCCAAACTCTGATATCTCCCAAAATAGCAAGGGCGGCACGCTAGCCGCCCTTTCTGCTGGCAATATGGTTCAGGCCCGATTGGACTCTTCCCACCCCTGCTTTTTACGGTAAATGGTGGAGGGGCTGATCTCGAGCAAAGCCGCCGCCTTGGGAATATTGCCGTCACAGCTGGCGATGGCCTGCTCAATCACCTCTTTCTCCACCAGCCAGAGCGGACGAATTGGCCCGTTGGCCACCCCGGTGGCTGCCGGAGCCGATGCCACCGCTGCCGCAATCGCAGCCGGCAGCTGGGGGCGAACCCCATTGAGCGGTGGCGGCAGAATATCCGGGCTCACCAGCTCCTTGTCATTGAGCACCACGATATTGCGCACCACGTTCTGCAGCTCGCGTACGTTGCCAGGCCAGGGGTAGTCGAGCAGCACTCGCGCCGCCTCGACATCAAAATCCTTGAAGCGTTTGTTCTCCTCCTTGGCGTAGCTCTGCAGCAGGGTACGCGCCAGCAGCAGGATATCCTCGCCCCGCTCCCGCAGCGGCGGCAGGGTGAGGGGAATGACGTGGAGCCGATAGTAGAGATCCTCGCGAAAACGGCCCGCTTTCACCTCCACCAGCGGATCCCGGTTGGTGGCGCAGATAAAGCGCACATCCACCGTCTCCAGCTTGCCGCTGCCGACCCGCTGCACTGTGCCGGTCTGGATGAAGCGCAGCAGCTTGCTCTGCAGGTCGAGATCCATCTCGCAGATCTCGTCGAGAAACAGGGTACCGCCATCGGCCAGACTGGCCGCCCCCTTGCGATCCCCTTGGGCACCCGTAAAAGAGCCCTTCACATGACCGAAGATCTCGCTCTCCATCAAATCGTGGGGAATGGCGGCGCAGTTGAGGGCTATAAAGGGCTGTTCGCTGCGGGGGCTACACTGGTGAATCGCCTCGGCACACACCTCTTTGCCGGTGCCGCTCTCGCCAGTGATAAAGACGGTCGCCTTGCTGGGCGCCGCGCTCTCGATGATGCGATAGACCGCCTGCATCGACATGGAGGCACCGATAAAACCGAAGAAGGAGCTGCGCTCGAAATTCTCCCGATAATGGGCAACCAGCGAGCTCAACTGCTGGTGTTTCAAGGCATTGCGAACGGTGGCGCAGAGCCGCTTGCTGTCAAACGGCTTGGTCAGAAAATCGAAGGCACCGAGGCGCATCGCCTCCACCGCCACATCCACCGAGCCGTGAGCGGTGATCACCACCACAGAGCAGGGCAACTGCTGTTCGGTAATCATTTGCAGAATATCCATACCGGACATATCCGGCAGCTCCAGATCCAGCAGCACCACGGGGGGAGGACTTGCCAGCAACTGCGCCAACGCCTGCTGACCACAGTCGGCCAACACCACCTCGTACCCCTCCTGGCGCAGGTACTGTTCATAGACCACCGCCAGACTACGGGTATCTTCCACCAGCAGGACACGCGATTTATTTTCAGCCACTGGACTCATCCTTGTATTTGATTCTGCGATCTATTTTGCCTTATTTTCGCGCGCAAACCCAACGCCAAGACAGCTCTGTTATCCCGCGATTGCAGGGAATACACAAGTAAAAACGGCTCCTTAAGGAGCCGTTTTTAACTACAAGAAGGGATTACTTCTTGGCGTCGTCTGCAGTCGGCTTCTCGATAGCCAGCAGCTCAACGTCAAACACCAGCACGGCGTTCGCCGGGATGGAGCCTGCACCGTGCTCGCCATAGGCCAGCTTGGACGGCAGGAAGAACTTGAACTTGGAGCCAACCGGCATCAGCTGAACGCCTTCGGTCCAACCCGGGATAACCTGGTTGAGCGGGAAGGTAGCCGGCTCGCCGCGATCGACGGAGCTGTCGAACTTGGTGCCGTCGGTCAGGGTACCGGTGTAGTGCACCTTGACGATATCGGTAGATTTCGGCTTGGCGCCAGTGCCCATCTTCTCGACCACGTATTGCAGGCCGGATTCAGTGCTCTTCACACCCTCTTTCTTGGCGTTGGCAGCCAGGAACTCTTCGCCCTTCTTCAGATTCTCAACGGCGTCTTTCTCGGCCTTGGCCTTGGTCAGCTCGTTGATCTTGGCATCGTAATCCTGCAGTACCTTCTGGATCTCTTCATCAGTCATCTTGGCTTCTTTGCCCAGACCGTCAGTCACCCCTTTCAGGATCACGGCGTTGTCCAGTTTGATGCCCAGTTCCTGCTGACGCTCCAGGGTATTGGCGATGTAACGACCCATGGAGAGGCCAATTGCGTAGCCAGATTGCTCTTCAAAGCTCTTGGCTTCGGCCTTGGTCGCCTCTGCCGGCTTGCTGGCTTCTGCCTTCACTTCGGCGGTATTGGCCGCAGCAGGCTTCTCGTCTTTTTGGCAAGCAGTCAGACCGACGGCAACGGCCGCCGCCAACAGGGACACCTTCAGAAATTTGTTCATCAGTTTCTCCAAACTCCAAATACCGCTCTCGGTTCCATCGTGAAATGAGAGGTTTATCGTGATAAGCGCCTTATACTAACGCCGTGATCGCAGGTAACAAAAGCGTGAGACCGCAAAAATGATAAAAAGTGCCATTTATCTGGTGAGCCTCTGTTTAATGCTCACCGGTTGCGAGCAAAGCTCCCAACCCAACCAGCAAATGACCCTCGCCAGCACGGGTCTGCTGACCGCAGATCTCTCCAGTGATGGCAAGCAGGCCATCGTCTCCAGCATCAGCCAGGGCATCATCGTCTGGGATCTGGAACAGAACCGTCAACGCTGGCGCTGGAAGCAATCCGACTCTGCGGAAGATCTGGTATTCATTACCCGCTTTTCCGAAGGCAACAGCCATGCCGTCACCGCCACCCCAGACACCTTTGCTACCTGGCGGCTGAACGACGGGCAATCACAAGGCTACTACTCACTTCCTGAATCCAGGCTGAGGGACATCGCGCTCTCTGCAGATGCTCGTTATGTGCTGATCGGGCGAGAAGATGGCAAGGCCGAGTGGCTCGATACCCGAAGCGGTCGTCGCCTGCAGTTTCTGGGGCACACCGAACAGGTCAATACCGTGGATCTCTCCGCCAACGGTCGCTACGCCCTGACCGGCGGCAACGACTACAGCGCCTATCTGTGGGATACCCGTAGCGGGCAGGTAATTTGGCGCTTCAACCATGGTGGCCGGGTGATCATGGCCAGACTGGAGCCGAGCGGCCGCTACGCCTTCACCGCCGACAGCAGCCGGGCCAGCATCTGGGATCTGAAAACTGGCAAGGAGGTGAGTCAGCTGCAATATGATCACCGCTTCGAGGTCTACACCAGCGCCCGCTTTGCCAACGATGGCAAGTGGCTCATCACCGGCGCCCCTTCCCGTCAGCTCTCCCTGTGGCAAGTGAGCGATGGTGCCCTGCTGCAGAGCTGGCGCGTCTCGCCGCAACCCAAGGTGAAACCGCCCAGCGCAGTGGTCTACGGCGTCGCTTTGCGCGACAATAGCCACCTTGTCAGTGCCAGCTCCAGTGGTCTGGCCGAAATCTGGACAATCAAGTAAGGACCCGAAGGCCCATGAGTCAGCAACTTAACGATCGAATCGAAACCCTGGAAACCCGTCTCGCCTATGCGGAGTACACCATAGAGCAGCTCAACGACGAGGTAACCACCCAGGGCCGTGAACTCGATCGGCTCAAATACCAGATCCAGCTGCTGATCGACAAACTACAAAGTGTACAGCCCAGCCAGATTGCCAGCATGGCCGAAGAGACCCCGCCGCCGCACTACTGAACCAGCGCTATCTCCGCTCAGGCAATATGGTTCGGCATCACTGTCAGCCAATAAAAAAACCCGCGATAATCGCGGGTTTTTTTATCATCGGCATGGCCATGATCAGTGGTGATGGCCCTTGCCACCACAACCGCCGCCACCGCAGCAGCCGCCGTGACCATGGTCGTCACCGTGGTCGTGGCCATGATCGTGACCGTGGCCAGCACCGCCGCAGCAACCGCCCTGGCCGTGATCTTCATCATGGTCGTGACCATGACCGCCACAGCAGCCGCCGTGATCGTGGTCATGACCGTGATCGTGACCGCAACCACCGGCACCGTGAACGTGGCCGTGAGCCAGCTCTTCGGCAGTGGCAGCACGCACGTCCTTGATCTCGACCTTGAAGCCCAGAGTCACGCCAGCCAGCGGATGGTTGCCATCCACCTTGACGAACTCTTCGGACACTTCAACCACGGTCACCGGACGGTGGCCATCGTCGGTTTCAGCCACAAAAGTATCCCCTTCGGAGACTTCCATGCCGTCGAACAGCTCGCCCGGTACTTCTTGTACCAGGGTCTCATCATATTCGCCGTAGGCCTGGCTCGGTGCCAGAGTCACTTCGAAGGCTTCACCTACCGCGCGACCTTCCAACTCGGCTTCCAGGCCTGAGACCAGGTAACGGGTGCCGTGCAGATAGACCAGCGGCTCTTTGCCGACAGTGCTGTCGATGACTTCACCGTGCTCGTCGGTGACTGTGTATTCCAGCGTAACCACGCTCAGAGGAGCTACTTTCATGTCAGGATCCTGCGGATAGAAAAAAACGGGCTCAGAATACCCTAAAAAGCGGGCCGCGCATATGCCGTGCGGCGCCACGGCGTGACGAAAAAAACGGCAACAGCGTCAGCGAGGAGACCCGCATTCCACCCGCTGTTGCCTTATCAGGGGCGAAACACCCCGATCACCTCTTCCGCCTCGCGAGTCTGCTTGTCGACCTCGGCAGGCGTTTGTACCTGGGTATCGCCACAGGCGACGCAGGTCACCTTCTCGACTCCATGCTCCAGATACAGCATCATGTTGTCCAATTTGCCGCACGCCGGGCAGACTGCACCGGCAATGAAGCGCTTTTTACGTCTGGTTTCCATATTTGTTACCTCCAGGCAGCATCATATCAGGGTTTTTACATGCATCACGCCATCGAGTATCACCATTTTTCCTGCCAGGGCCTGCACGCCGGCAACCGCAAACGAACTCCGGTCGGGCAGCTGTTGCGGATCACCCGGGGCGCCGCGCTGCTGAGACTGGGCCAACATGAGCTGTTGCTGCCGGCAGGCAGCAGCTTCTGGCTCTGCGCCGATGCCCTCGCGGCCTTCAGCCCCCTCAGCGGTTGCGAGTACGATCAGCTGAATGTCTCTTTGCGCGTGGCTCAGCCGCAGCAGGCAGGCTGGCTGCAGACCACGCCTCTGCTCGATGCCCTGCTCGACTCGCTGGCTCTGTGGCAACGTCCGAAAGAGTGGCAAGGGGCCTACGGTCAGCGACTGCAGGTGATCCTGGATGAGCTGCAACAGAGTGCCATCAGCCAGCAGGGTCACGGTGAGCTGCAAGCCTGCTGGCAAGCGCTGGCCAATGGCCAACCGGAGTCTCTGCAACTGTGGGCACAACAAGCCGATGCGCCGGTGGAAGGGAGTGAATTGCAACAACAGTGGCAGCTACTGCAGGCGCTCAGATTGCTCAAGGGCGGCAGCAAACCCGCGCAGGTGGCCAGCAAGCTGGGTTATGCCGATGAGGCCGCATTGCAAGCGGCCTGCCAGCAGTGGAGCGTTGGCGAAGATGGTGATCAATAACCGGACGCCGGTGTGAGTGTGCCAACGAAATTGGCTGAATGAGTCCAGTTTTTTGCCAGATGGTCGTTAACAAGGAAGGGCCATTCCACCCGTAATCCTTTATGCTAGAGGCCTGAAGTGACTGCCAACGTTTCGACCAACAGGACATCTGCCATGACGAGCAAAGCCAATCAATCCCAGGGCATGTTGCTGTTTCACCTTTCAGCCAAACAATCCTTTGCCATCGGTACCCTCAAGGTGAAGGAGATAGTGCCCTACACCCAGCTGACGGCAATGCCCCACTCGCACCCGACCGTGTTGGGGGCTGCCAATATGCGCGGCTCCACCATTCCGGTGATCGACATGGCGATGGCGGTGGGCTATCGCCCCATCAGCAAGGAGGAGATGCCCCACTGCTTCATCATCATTACCGACTGCCGCCGCACCCTGGTGGGCTTTCTGGTACGGGGCATCGACAAGATCACCGAGTGCAACTGGCGCGATATCGAATCGCCCCCCGCCTCCCTCGGTCACAATGTGTTCGTAACCGGCGTGACTCGGGTCAATGACCAGCTGATCCAGCTGCTGGATGTGGAGCTGATCCTCTCCCGGGTCTATCCGGATGATCCGAGCCACCTCTATCCGGTACTGACCGATGTGCAGCGGGAACGGATCAAGCCGATGCGGATCCTGCTGGTTGATGACTCTTCGGTCGCCCGCCGTCAGCTGATGGCCGCCCTCGACTACATCAATATCCCCTATGAAGTCTGCACCAATGGCAAGGATGCACTGACCCTGATGCAGATGCGGGCGAGCCAGAAGACCCCAATCGACATTCTGGTGAGCGATATCGAGATGCCCGGGCTCGATGGCTATGAGCTGGCCTTCGAGGTACAGAGCGACAGCAAACTGGCGGGTGCCTACATCATCCTGCACACCTCGCTCTCCAGCGAGATCAGTGTGGAGCGAGCCCATCAGGTGGGTGCTCATGAGGCGCTGACCAAGTTCGAAGCCAACGAGCTGATCCAGGCCATGCTGCGCGGTGCCGAACATCACGATCGCCTGCTGAAATAAGCCAATGACTGGCGGGAGGAACACGCCTCCCGTCCTCCTTATCTTCGACCCAGACCGACTGACCCCATGCTGACCGAGAGCCACTTCCACGCCCCCTGGTGGGCACGCAATCCTCATCTGCAGACCATATTGCCCAAATGGCTGCGCCGCCCCCCTGCCCGTTTTGTGGCGGAGCGGTTTGAACTGCAGGATGGGGACTTTGTCGACCTCGCCTGGAGCGGGGAGATCAGCCTTGATGAACGGCCGCTGATAGTGGTGTTTCACGGGCTGGAGGGAAGCATCCACTCCCACTACGCCAAGGGATTGTTCGCCCACCTGCAGCAAGAGGGCAGAGAGGCCGTGCTGATGCACTTTCGCGGTTGCAGTGGCGAGCCCAATCGCCATCTGCAGGCCTATCACTCCGGCGCCATCGGTGATGCGCAGGAGCTGATTGCCGAGCTGAGCCAGCGCTTCCCGGGCAAACCGCTGATCGCCATCGGCTTTTCACTGGGTGGCAATATGCTGGTCAATCTGCTGGCGCGGGGCTGTCCTGCGGCATTGAAAGCGGCGGTGGTGGTCTCGGCCCCGCTGCAACTGGCGAGCTGCGCCGAGCGGGTCAATCAGGGCTTCTCGAAGGTTTATCAGAACTATCTGCTGCGCACCATGCGTCGCAATTTGCTCAACAAAATCAGCCAGCAGCAGAAAGCGAGTGAACGCTGGCAACCTCGACAAGTGGAGCAGATTGCCACCCTGCGTGATTTTGACGAGCAGGTCACCGCGCCGCTGCACGGCTTTCACAGCGCCAGCCACTACTACCAGAGCTGCTCGGGGCTACCACTGCTGGGCCAGATCCCCATCCCCACCCTTATCCTGCACGCCGCCGACGATCCCTTTATGTCCGATGCCGTTATCCCACGCCCCGAGCAGCTCTCGCCCACGGTGCGCTATGAGCTGAGCCAGCGTGGCGGCCATGTCGGCTTTCTGCACGGCACGCCCTGGCGGCCACGATTTTGGCTGGATGAGCGGATCAGTCGCTGGATTGCCGAGCAGAATTACTCTGCAACACAGAACTGATTACGCCCTAGCTCCTTGGCCCGATAGAGCGCCTGATCGGCACGCTCCAGCAACTGGCTTGCACTTTCACCGGGCTGTAGCGTGGCAATCCCCTGGCTCACCGTCACCCAAGAGGCGACATCGGACGCCAGATGTTCCAGCTGCAGGCTGGCCAGGCCATCTTGCAGCCGCTGTGCAACACTGGACGCAGTCTGACGGTCGGTATTGGGCAGCAGCAGCACAAACTCCTCCCCGCCATAGCGGGCCACCAGATCAGATGGCGTGCGTACCGCACGGTTGAGCGCTTGTGCCACCTCCTTGAGGCACATATCCCCCACCTGATGGCCATAGTGGTCGTTAAAGCACTTGAAATAGTCCACATCGATCAGGATGAGCGAGAGCGGGGCGCCGTTTTGCTGGCTATGGGCCAACGCGCGCTCCAACTCGATATTGAAATGCCGCCGGTTGGCGACACCGGTCAGAGGATCTTGCTTGGCGAGCTGATCAAGTTGGCGAAGCAGCGTCAGATTTTCATGCTCCCGCACGATCGCCAGCTCAAACCAGCGGTGCAGCATGCGGCGGCCAACCTCCAGCACCACCAGACCACAACCCAATCCCAACATGTATAACTGCGGAAAATCTACCCGCAGGTAAAGCTCATTCCATATCCCTAACAGCAATGAGCCGAACACGTATCCATAAAATACCTTCCACGAAGGATAGAAAGCGATCATCGCGGCTAACAGGTTGAGGCGCATGATACCGTTGGAAAAGCTGAGCCCACCTCGCAGCTCGACCTGTCCCAACGTATAAAGATGAACAGCCCACACACAGCCCCAGACCAGGGTGACCAGAGAGGCAGCCCTCAGCCAGGCCCTGTCATTGAGATAATCGCAGAACAGTCCGATAACAGGCAGCAGCAACAGCGCCACCATGACAAAGCCCAACTCACTCTGAAAACGCCATGGAAGAGAGCTGTCACTGGCCAGACCGGCCTGTCGATAGACTTCGTAGCGTATTGCAAGAAACAACACCATCAGCCATTGCAGTAACCAGAACCACACCATGCCGCGACTAATCGCGCGGCGACTGGCCTGAGCCAAATGCTCCACCAGGGTTATTGGCGCGCAGCGTTGCGCTTCAGACAACATCTCTCAGACTCCGGTGAAAAGGTAAAAAGTGATTGCATTCGCGGGATTCAACACAACAATAGCCTGACGATCACCTCTTTTGCTGTGAGACCTTTAAATGATCATTCCCTGGCAAGAACTGGACGGCGACACCCTGACCAACCTGATCGAACACTTTGTGTTGCAGGAAGGTACCGAGTATGGGGAGCAGGATGTGCCGCTTGGCGTCAAAGTGGACGCGGTAAGAGAGCAATTACAGCAAGGCAAGGCAGTCATCGTCTATAGCGAGCTGCACGAATCGGTGAATATCGTGATGAAAGACCGCTTCATCGAGCAGTCTTGACCCAACCGCAATCCGGACCTTATAACGGAATTCCCAAGGAAGAGAGAATCCCATGTCGGCCAAGCACCCCATTATTGCCGTTACCGGTTCGTCCGGTGCCGGCACCTCCACCTCCACCAACGCCTTTCGCTCCATGTTCCATCAACTGGGATATACCGCGGCTGTGGTGGAAGGTGACAGTTTTCACCGCTACACCCGACCGGAAATGGATGTAGCAATCCGCAAGGCGCGCGAACAGGGGCGCCATATCAGCTATTTTGGCCCTGAGGCCAATGACTTCGGGCTGCTGGAGAGCTTTTTTCAGGGCTATGGCCAGGATGGCAATGGCCAGTATCGCCGCTATCTGCACAGCTTTGACGAGGCAGTGCCCTTCAACCAGATGCCCGGTACCTTCACCCCCTGGCAGCATCTGCCCAGCAGTACCGATCTGCTGTTTTATGAAGGGCTGCACGGCGGTGTGGTCACCGAGGATCACAATGTGGCGCGCCACGTGGATTTTCTGATAGGCGTAGTGCCCATCGTCAACCTGGAGTGGATCCAAAAGCTCATTCGCGATACCTCGGAGCGAGGGCATTCCCGCGAGGCTGTGACCGACTCCATCGTTCGCTCCATGGATGACTACATCAACTTCATCACCCCGCAGTTCTCGCGCACCCATATCAACTTCCAGCGAGTACCGACGGTGGACACCTCCAACCCCTTCAGTGCCAAGGTGATCCCGAGTCTGGACGAGAGTATGCTGGTGATCCGGTTTCGCGGCATCAAGCAGGTGGATTTCCCCTACCTGCTGTCGATGATCGATGGCTCATTCATGTCGCGGATGAACACCATAGTGGTGCCGGGTGGCAAGATGGGCTTTGCGATGGAGCTGATCCTGCGCCCGCTTATCCAGCAATTGATCGAAACCGGCAAAATCACTTAAGCCAAGGAGTTCACAATGCGGTTAGCGTTTATCTCTGTGGTATTGGCCGCCCTGCTTGGCGGCTGCAGTAGCGGGCCGACGGCCCCCACGCTGGAGTCCGGCACCATGCTGGTTCGCCCGATGGGCAACTGGACCTATGGCGCAACCCCGCGCTACGCCCTGGCCGAGCAGTATCAATTTGCCGGTGAGTTGGCGGAAGGGTGGCTGGAGCCAATGCAGCAGGCGGTAAGCCGGGAGCTCAATGGCAAGGGGTGGCAGGGTGCACCGCTTGACGAGGCGGATCTGTGGGTCGCCATCGGCGTCGCGGGCGGCAAGGATATGAGTGACGGCGAGATATTCGCGCGCCTTGGCATGACGCCCGGGGTATATGCCTCGGCCAACCAGCGCAAAGGGTCGCTGGCCATCGTGCTGCTCGATCGCAAAACCCAGAAAGCGGTCTGGAGCAGCATCATCCAGCTCACCAGCGATGTGAGCATTGCAGACAGCCAGCGTCAGGCACTCAGCCAGCAGCTCGCGGCCGAGCTGCTCAATCGCGCCCCCACCAACTAGCGCTTGTTTAGTGATAACGGATGGATAGAAAAACGGCTTGCCTCCCGGCAAGCCGTTTTTTGTGGTCACAACCTCCTGACCCAATCAGGCCTAGGCCAGACCCGGGCACAAAGCTGCACACCTTCAGCTATCTGTGGTCACTTATTTGAGCGTACAGGTCAGCAGTGTGACCCCTTTCTGGGTGAGGAGAGCTTGTTTCTCCTGATTCCAGAAGGTGGTGACACTGTCGGAATATTTGGCGCCAGATTCAGACTCAACGCGCGCCAGCTTGTGATAAACCCCGGCATAGGGGAACTGCACCATGTCAGCCTGGGCATCATAGGTAACGGCCAGCATCTCTTCGCCGCACTGGTATTGGCTGTATTGATACTGGGTAGGTTGCGGGCTGCTGCACGCCGCCAGACCCAAAAGGGGAAGCAGAGCGATCAATTTTTTCATTGCACTTTCCTTATGTAATGGCTTTATGTCATGGCCTTGTGCAGTGGCCTTACGTAACGGCCTTATGCCAGGGTACCAACGAAACAATCGTTATCAAGCTTCAACAATTTGATAACTATGGGTAATTTGTACCGCTTTTTCCAACATCAGGGAAACAGAACAGTATTTTTCCATCGACAGATCGACCGCTCTGGCCACCTGCTTCTCCGCCAATCCCTTGCCTGTCACCACGAAGTGCAGATTAATCTTCTCGAAAACCCGGGGCACGCTATCGACCCGTTCGCCACTGACATCAACATAACAGGCGGTCACCGACTGGCGCGCTTTTTCGAGGATGGAGACCACATCAATGGAGCTGCAACCACCGACCGCCAGCAGGATCATCTCCATCGGGCTGGCCCCCTCACCGGGGTTGGCACCATCCAGGATCACCTTGTGACCGGATTCACTCTCACCCACAAACTTCATCCCTTCCACCCAGCTGACCTTGGCTTTCATCTCGCACTCTCTCCTGTTAATCATGATGATGGATCCCTAGCATAACCCAGTCGCTTATCTCTGCCGAACAGGGGGAGTTGGGATGGAAATAGATCAAAATCAACATCTCCGACCTCTATCTTCCCTAGAATGGCCGAAGCGGCGCAGCAGGCATTACTCAAAGGGCTCTGTCAAAAGCCCGCAAAGCCTTGTCAGCACAGGCAAAGGCTCTTATCCTACTGCGACCAATACAAGGAATGGCAAGATTGGCAGCTTGCCCGGACGCACAAGTCCATAAAAAGACACTACAGAGGAATTCTCATGGTCATTGGCAAACCGCAAAGCGATCCCACCCTGGAATGGTTCTTGTCGCACTGCCACATTCATAAGTATCCCGCCAAGAGCACCCTGATCCATGCGGGTGAAAAAGCGGAGACCCTCTACTACATCGTCAAGGGCACTGTGGCCGTCTTGATCAAGGACGATGAGGGCAAAGAGATGATCCTCTCCTATCTGAACCAGGGGGATTTCCTGGGCGAGATGGGGATGTTCGAGGAGAACGAGAACCCCGAGCGCTCCGCTTGGGTTCGCGCGAAAGGCTCTTGCGAAGTGGCAGAGATCTCCTACAAGAAGTTCCGCCAGCTGATCCAGGTCAACCCGGACATTCTGATGCGTCTCTCTGGCCAGATGGCCAAGCGCCTGCAACACACCAGCCAGAAAGTGGGTAACCTCGCCTTCCTGGATGTGACAGGCCGGATCGCCCAGACCCTGCTCAACCTGGCCAAACAGCCGGATGCCATGACCCACCCGGATGGCATGCAGATCAAGATCACCCGTCAGGAGATCGGCCAGATCGTCGGCTGCTCTCGTGAAACCGTGGGCCGCATCCTGAAGATGCTGGAAGAGCAGGAGCTCATCTCTGCCCACGGCAAGACCATTGTGGTATTTGGCACTCGCTGATGACCCGTCCGCAGGCCTGACTGAGGCCTTGGGATAAAAAAGGCTGCTACGGCAGCCTTTTTTGATCCTCTCCCCTATAATCCCGAACGCCCTTCACTTTTCCGGCATTCGCCCAGAGAGTTACTATGCACCTTCAATGTCCCCGCTGCCGCAGTCCGCTCCATCTTCATGAAGCCTCCCAGGGGCGCTATTGCGACAACAAGCATCACTTCGATCCGGCACCGGAAGGCTATCTGGATCTCATCCCCGGCAAGAAAAACCCCAAAGACAGCGACAGCCGTGCCCTGATGCGCGCCAAGCACCATTTCCTGGAAGCCGGCCACCAATTGCCGCTGGTTGAGGCCATGGCCGGCCTGCTCGCTCCGCTGGCCCCACAAGAGCTGATCCATCTTGGGTGCGGTGAAGGCTACTACTGCCGCGCGCTGGCAGAGCGCCTGCCCGGCTGGCAGTTTGCTGGGGTTGATATCGCCAAGAACACCATCTTTGCCGCCAAAAAAGCGCAGCCGGACGGCCAGTTTGTCATTGCCGATCCCGCCCGTGCACCGCTGCAACCGGGCTCTGCTCAGGTGCTGCTGGTCAACGATCTCAAGGTCAAGACCGAGCAGCTGGTCAGCTGGCTGGCCCCCGGTGGCTATCTGCTCTATCTGCAGCCGGGCCCGCGCCATCAGTGGCAACTGCGGGTCAGCCTCAATCCGGTGAGCATGGAACACCCCCTTAGCTGGCCAACCCTCGGCGGCCTCAATCCGATGGCTCAACAGCGCTGCCAGTTCAGCCTCACCATGGATCAGGCCATGCGCAGCTTTATTCTGGAGACCAGCCGTCTTGGCTGGCGGGCAACCGGTGAGCAGCGTCACGCTTTCGCTCAACAGGGCCCGAATGAACTGGAACAGGATCTGCTGCTGACCCTGTGGCAAAAGCCCATCTGATCACTGGGGGGAGCCTTGCAAGGCTCCCCCCCCCCCCCCCCCCC